>CAJKDR010000021.1 GCA_905198755.1 uncultured Clostridiaceae bacterium | reverse complement strand
GCCCATTAAAGCGGTACGCGAGCTGGGTTCAGAACGTCGTGAGACAGTTCGGTCCTTATCTGTCGCAGGCGTAGGATATTTGAAGGGAGCTGTCCTTAGTACGAGAGGACCAGGATGGACATACCGATGGTGTATCAGTTGTCACACCAGTGGCACGGCTGAGTAGCTAAGTATGGAAGGGATAAACGCTGAAAGCATCTAAGTGTGAAGCCCACCCTAAGATAAGATATCCCATACCGTTAAGGTAGTAAGATTCCATGAAGACTACATGGTTGATAGGTTGGGGGTGTAAGTACAGTAATGTATTAAGCTGACCAATACTAATAAATCGAGGGCTTAACCACAAATATTATAATTACGGTGGAGAGTTCTAATAGGATAGAAATAAAAGATATATCTATGTATTTTTGAGTGTGCTAAAGCATACTAAAAAATTTCTGGTGATAATGACTTAGAGGAAACACCTGTACCCATGCCGAACACAGAAGTTAAGCTCTAAAGTGCCGAAGATACTTGTGGGGTTCCCTGCTGGAAAAATAGGACGTCGCCAGAATTTTATTTTATATTCCTCAATAGCTCAGTTGGTAGAGCGCACGGCTGTTAACCGTGATGTCGCAAGTTCGAGCCTTGCTTGAGGAGCCAAAATAAAAAAGAGTAGAAAAATCTACTCTTTTTTGTTTTAACATTAAAGAAAATTTGAAATATGTATATAAGGTTAACAGCCGGCTGTTAACTGCTGAAAAAGTGAGCGCTGCCAGTGGCAGAAAAAGCGAACTTTTGAAGGTGCAAAAACTATTGTTTAGAACTTTGCGAAGCAAAGAAGAAACAATAAGTTTTAAACTGTGGATGTCGCAAAATAATTTTATAAAATACTAAATATAATTGTAAAACAACTATATATAATATATGAGAAAGCCGGCTGTTAACTGCTGAAAAGATTTTATCTTAAAAAACAAGCATTACCAATTGATTATAAAATCATATTGACATACATTATGAATATTTGTATAATTTGCTTATAAACGACTTATAAAATCTGCATATAAAATTAATTATAATAATAGGAGAAAACCAATGCTAAAACATAGAAAAGAAAATATAGGAGCTATAAGATATACACAAGAACATAGAAAAGCTTATAGAAAAGTAGAAAAAGAATTGTTAGGACATAATACATGGAGAAGCCTTGTACATGATTTAGACAAGGTAATACTATATAATTTTTTAGAACATGGAAAAGTAAAAAAGTTTCATAGAAGTACAGCAAGACATCATGAAAATAAGCTAAAAAAGACAAGAGCGGATTATATAGATATGATAATAGATTGGGAATGTGCAAGATATACAAAACCAGATAAACCATTAAATGCTTATGACACACTGTATAAATTTTATCCTCACCTAGAAAAAGAAATATTACCAATACTAAAAGAGTTTAACTTAGACTATCATACAGAAAAAATGCAATAAGGAGTAAAAATAAAATATTATAGGAGAAAAATATGAGTAAAGTACTATGGAAACCAGGAACATTTGAATACCCAATACCAGCAGTAATGGTATCTTGCGGAACAATGGAAAAATCTAATATAATTACTGTAGCATGGACAGGGATTATAAATACAAATCCAGCAATGGTATATATATCCGTAAGACCAGAAAGATACTCACATAATATTATAGAACAATCAGGAGAATTTGTTATAAACTTAACAACAAATGATTTAGCATATGCAACTGATTGGTGTGGAGTTAAATCTGGAAAAGAATTTGATAAATTTGAAAAAATGCATTTAACAAAGCAAAAGGCAAATTTTGTTAAATGCCCAATGATAGAAGAATCACCTGTATCAATTGAATGCAAAGTAAAAGAAATAAAAAGATTAGGAAGTCATGATATGTTTATTGCAGATGTATTAGGAATAAATGCAGATGAGAAATACTTTAATAAAACAGGTGGATTTGAAATAGCTAAATGTAACCTTATAGCATATGCAAATGGAGGCTATTATTCATTAGGAAAAAAAGTAGGAAAATTTGGATTTTCAGTACAAAAAAAGAAAAAGAAAAAATAAAGGGTGGACCCCTTATTTTTTTTGAATAAATTACGATAAATACATTGACAAACAACAGCAAAGATGGTAAAATATTTTAGTATATGTTTTTAAAGGCATATACTCACATCGTTTCAAAATTAAAATGCCGAAAAGGCTACGGAGGTGTATATAAAATGGCAGCAAAAGGACCAAGAGAAAATATAACATTAGAATGTACAGAATGTAAAAGAAGAAATTACATGACTTCAAAAAACAAGAGAAATAATACAGACAGATTAGAAATAGTTAAATATTGCAAATTCTGCAAAAAACGTACAACACATAAAGAAACAAAATAATAGCTATTTTAAGGAGGAAATAAAATGGCGAAAAAAGAAAATATAAAGAAGAAAGATGTAAAAAATAAAAGACACTTTTGGAAAGATTTTAAAGCAGAATTAAAAAAAGTTGTATGGCCTACGCCAAAACAATTATTAAATAGTACAGTTGCAGTAATAACTATAGTATTAGTTACAGCATTAATAGTATTTGTTCTAGACATGGGATTTGAAGCAATAAACAAACATGGAATAAACAAATTACAAGCAGCTTTACAAAATAATAATACAGTAGCAGAAAATACTAATGAAGCTTCTAGTGAAGATGCTACTACAACAGATACAACAAATGAAGCAAAATAAAATTAAAGGAGGAGTCTTTTATGTCTGATAAAAATTATGATTCAAATCCACATTGGTATGTAGTTCATACATATTCGGGTTATGAAAATAAAGTAAAAACAGATTTAGAAAAAACTATTAAAAATAGAGAATTAGAAGATTTCTTTTTTGAAATAGTTGTTCCAATGGAAGAACAAATAGAAATAAAAGATGGAAAGAAAAAAACTAATTTAAAAAAAGTATTTCCAGGTTATGTATTAATAAAAATGATAGTTACAGAGCAATCATGGTATATAGTTAGAAATACTAGAGGAGTTACTGGATTTGTTGGATCAGGAACAGACCCTATTGCTTTAACAAACGAAGAAATTAGAAATATGGGATTTGAAGATGTTCCAATCAATGTAGATTATGATGTTAATGATTCAGTAAGAGTTATGAATGGACCATTTGAAAACTTTGTTGGTGTTGTTCAAGAAATAAACAAAGAAAAACATAAAGTAAAAGTGTTAGTTTCAATGTTTGGTAGAGAAACACCAGTTGAGTTAGAGTTTGCTCAAGTTCAAAAAATCTAAAAATATTTATGAAAATAAAAAGCAAGGAGGCCAGAAAAATGGCAGAGAAAGAAATTTCAAATATAATTAAATTACAAATAGAAGCTGGAAAGGCAACACCAGCTCCACCAGTAGGACCAGCTTTAGGTTCAAGTGGTGTAAACATTATGCAATTCGTTAAAGAATTCAATGATAGAACAGCAAACCAACCAGGTATGATAATACCAGTTGTTATTACTGTTTATAAAGATAAATCATTTGAATTTATTACAAAAGTTCCACCAGTTGCAGTATTAATTAAAAAAGCTTTAAAAATAGAAAAAGGTTCAGGAAAACCAAATAGAGAAAAAGTTGCAACTATAACAGAAGAACAAGTTAAACAAATTGCAGAACAAAAAATGCCAGACTTAAATGCAGCATCTTTAGAAACAGCTATGAGTATGGTTAAAGGTACAGCTAGATCTATGGGTGTTATAGTAAAATAATTGATTTAATATTTGTTTAATTACAAATTTAAATATAAATTTTGGGAGGAGAAATCCGTTAGTACCACAGGAGGTTTTAAAATGAAAAAAGGAAAAAGATATCTTGAAGCTGAAAAATTAGTAGACAGCTCAAAAGATTATTCAGCAAAAGAAGCTATAGAAACAATTGAAAAGTTTCCAAAAGCTAAATTTGATGAAACAGTAGAATTACATGTTAAATTAGGTGTTGATTCTAAACATGCAGAACAACAAGTTAGAGGTACAGTAGTACTTCCTAATGGAACAGGTAAAACATTAAAAGTATTAGTTTTTGCAAAAGGAGATAAAGCTACAGAAGCAGAGAAAGCTGGAGCAGATTTCGTTGGAGCAGAAGAATTAATACCAAAAATAGAAAAAGAAAACTGGTTTGATTATGATGTTATCGTTGCTACACCAGACATGATGGGAGTAGTTGGTAGATTAGGTAAAGTATTAGGACCAAAAGGATTAATGCCAAACCCTAAATCAGGAACAGTAACAATGGATGTTACAAAAGCAATAAAAGATATTAAATCAGGTAAAGTTGAATATAGATTAGATAAAACTAATATTATTCACTTAGGATTTGGAAAAGTTTCATTCGGAACTGAAAAATTATTAGAAAACTACGAAACAGTTATGGATGCAATAATAAAAGCTAAACCAGCAGCTGCTAAAGGTCAATACATTAGAAGTGTTGCAGTTAGCACAACAATGGGACCAAGCATATATGTAAAATAATTAGTTACCATAGACAGTAGGCAAAATAAGACCTACCGAGGTATTAATAGAATGTAGTAATTACACTCTGTATATCTCGGCAGGATATACAGAGTTTTTAATTTAAAAAAATATAAATTAAAATTCAGGAGGTGAAAGAAACAAATGGCAAGTGAAAAAATAATAGCACAAAAGGAAAAAGCAGTTGAAGAATTAGCTGCAAAAATAAAAGAAGCTAAAATAGTTCTTTTAACAGACTATAGAGGAATATCAGTTGAAGATGTAACAACACTAAGAGCTGATTTAAGAAAAAATGATTCTGAATACAAAGTTATAAAAAACAATATAACTAGAAGAGCATTAGATAAATGTGGATATGAAGGATTAGATGAATTATTAGTAGGACCAACAGCTGTTGTAATGAATAATGAAGATTATTTAGAAGCAGCAAAAACTATTTATAATTTCTCAAAAGATAACGATTTTTATAAAATCAAAGGTGGAATTATTGAAGGTAAAGTAATGTCTGCAGAGGAAATAATAACTCTTGCAAAATTACCATCAAAAGAAACACTTATTGGAATGCTTGCTGGTGCATTACTTGGAAACATTTCAAAACTTGCAGTTGCACTTAATGAAGTTAAGGCACAAAAAGAAGCTTAATTTTAGTGAAGTTTGAATTCTACACAAACTATAAAAATGTAGAAATAAAAATTAAAAAATAATAAAAATTTTAGGAGGAAATAAATTATGAGTAAAGAAGAAATGATTGAAGAAATCAAAAAAATGACAGTAGTTGAATTAGCTGATTTAGTAAAAGCTATAGAAGAAGAATTTGGAGTATCTGCAGTTGCAGCTGCAGCACCAGCAGCAGCTGGAGCAGCAGGAGCTGCTGAAGAAAAATCATCTTTTGATGTTGTATTAAAAGATGCTGGAGCTAACAAAATCCAAGTAATCAAAGTTGTTAGAGATGCAACAGGATTAGGATTAAAAGAAGCTAAAGAAATGGTTGATGGAGCACCAAAAACTATAAAAGAAGGAGCTTCTAAAGAAGAAGCAGAAGAATTAAAAGCTAAATTTGTAGAAGTTGGAGCAACTGTAGAATTAGCATAGTTCTGAAAATGCACAAAAAAAGACTAGCATCGCTAGTCTTTTTTTGTGCTATGATTAGGTGGAGCCTCTAGATAAAGTAAGCCGTTTTGAGCATACATTACTACAAAAGATTCCAACCTAAAATACCTAGTAATATCTGGATTAATTGAAAATCTGCGTTTTTCATCGATTGCTATATTAAGTAACATAACTTTTTTGTAATAAATCTCAGGAGAATTAGCATCTAACAATAGTATACTGCCATCTTCTATGCAAAACGCAAGACTTCTTGTAGGATAGTTTCCCTCTACCATATTCCATAGCTCCAAAGGTATAGTTATCCGGTTTTGTTTATCAATTACTGGCATTTATAGCCCTCCTTAAAAAATAATTAATATAATTATACCACTAAATAATTGAAAATACAAATAAATAAGATAGATAATTATTTTCTTGATATTTTGTTTTCTATTGTATATAATAATAAAAAATAAAATAGGAGAATATAAAATGAAAAAAATAGGAATTATAACAGCAATGACAGAAGAATTTGAAGTCATTGAAGAATTAATGAAAAACATAGAAATACTAGATAAATATAATTTGAAATTATATACAGGAATGATTAATGAAAAAGAGGTAGTACTTGTAAAATGTGGGGTTGGAAAAGTGAATTCAGCAAGAACTACTCAAATTTTAATTGATACATTTGAAATAGAATATATTATAAACGTTGGAGTTGCCGGAAGCTTAAATGATAATTTAGAAATAGGGGATATATTGATAGGCAAAGAATTAGTACAACATGATTTTGATATTACAGCAGCTGGACATCCTAAAGGATATATAAGCAAGGAGCTGGGAAGAGAATTTTTGAGTGATAGTAAACTAATAGAAAAATGCAAAGATATAATTGAAAATGATATAAAAGACATAAACATAAAAGTAGGAAAAATTGCAACCGGGGATGTATTTTGCCAGGAAATATCTTTAAAAAATGATATAATAAAAGAATTTAATGCTGATTGTGTAGAAATGGAAGGTGCATCTATAGCACAGGTATGCACATTATGTAATATTCCATTTATAGTAATAAGATCAATATCAGATAAACCAAATGGAAACAATAATATAGATTTTGAGAAATATGTGGTAAGTTCAGCAAAAAGATTTAGCAAAGTGATAGAGTTATTAATATAAATAATAGTTGTTTTTTAATTTTTTATATGCTAAAATAAAAACGAGGTGAAACAAATGAGTTCAAAAACAATGGCACATTATTTAATAGTGATGTTTATGGTAATGTTAATGATATTTAGATTTGTAGTATTATTTACTACTGTGATAGGAATAGATTTTCCAGTAAAATCAGCAAATGAAAATATTGAAATAGGTATGATTGCACTTACATTATTATGCATAATATTATTTACAAAAACTAAATTGACAGGTGCAATATTGTATTTAATATCATCATTTATATATTATGGTCCAGAATTTATTAATTTAGTACCAATAGCAATGAATGGAGTTACTTCAACAGATATGGCAGTACAAATATTAGTATTGATGATAGAATTAGTAATACCAATATTTGCTCTATTTATTCTAATCTATGATAAAAAACAAGAAATAAATCCAGTAGATAAAAAAACAGATTTCTTTTATAAAGGAGAACAGTACGATAGAAAATATGATGAAAGAGCAGATAAAAATAATTATAGAACAATGTAAATAGAAATTGAATATAAGGGCGGACAAGCAGTTCGCCCATTTATAAATTATTAAGAAAAAAATAAATAAAATATCATAAAGCAAGTGATTTATTGAAAGTCACTTGCTTTTATGTTAAAATATAAAGGTATTAAAAGTTAATGAGAGGCATTCTCAAAGGAGATTAAAAAATGAGAAAAGTATTATTTGCAACTGAAAATGAAAGTAAAGCAAAAAGATTTAAAAATGGATTATTAAAAAACAATATTGAAATAATTACGATAAATAATATAGAACAAAAAGTAGAAGTTGATGAAAATGGAAAAAATGCAATTGAAAATGCACTTATAAAAGCAAGAGCGTATGCAGGTACATGTGATTATCCTGTTTTTGCTATGGACGACAATTTATATTTAGAAGGTATACCAAAAGAAAAACAGCCAGGAATGTACGTTAGAAGAGTGAATGGAAAAAGACTTACCGACGAAGAAATGATTGAATACTATTCAAAATTGGCACATGATTATGGAAAAAATGGAAAATTAACATGTAGATGGGTCTATGGTATTGCAGTTATAAATAAAGGAGTAGAATCAACATATACATGGAGTAAAGATGATTTCTATATAGTAGAAAAACCATCAGATAAAATTAATCCGGGATATCCATTAAATACAATATCAAAAAATAAAAAGCTAAATAAATATTTTACAGACATAACAGAAGAAGATAAAAAGAAGCTTGAAGAAGATGAAAGCAATGTTATAGAATTTCTTTGCAAAAATTTATAATAGCTATTTGCATAATTAGAGTAAAAAAGAAAAATAACAATCAAGAAGAAAAGTTAACTAAAGTCGGAATTAACTGGTGGAATGATGCCGGAAGAAATGCCAACACCTAAAAAGAGTTTAAAAGAACTTGAAAGAGAAAGGAAAAAATTAGAAATAAAAGAGCAAAAGAAACTTGATGAAATAAAATAGTAATTTGGAGGTTAGGCAAATAATGAAAAAAATAAATTATATATTGATAATAGTTGCAGTATTAGGAATTGTATTTGCATTTTCTCTTTTTAGTAAGGAAGGTATTGCAATAAATGTGAATTCAAAAAATAAAGATTTAGTTAGTAAATCATTAAATGGAGAAATAGAAAATACGGATGATGTTACTAAAATTATATTAGGTCAAGGGTGGCTCTCAGGAGAATTAACCATATATCATTCTTTAGGAAAGACAGAAACATTATATATTACAGAGGGAATGTTTAATTTAGGAGAATTAGAAAAATATATTAGAGAGAATGGATATAATCTAGACAATATAGGTTTTATTTAAATAGGAGTTTCTAGCATAATTCTAATATATTTACTTATTTATATGTATGTAAATAAAAATAAATCATAACAAGAAATTACAATTTTGATAATAAAGAAAAAGGAGATTATGTATTATGAAAAGAGAAAGATATTCAATAATTTATAGTAGTAAAACAGGAAATACAAAAAAACTTGCAGAGGCAATCTATAATACTTTACCTCAAAATAAGTGTGATTATTATGGTACAGTGGACAAAATTGATGATGTATTAAGTAATGTGATTTATATTGGCTTTTGGACAGAAAAAGGAAATGCTGATCATCTAACAATAGATTTTTTAAATAAATTAAGACACAAAAAAATATTTTTATTTGGGACAGCAGGATATGGCGAAAGTGAAAAATATTTTGAGGGTATTATTAATAATGTAAAAAAGAATATTGATAGTAGCAATACAATAATAGGTTCTTTTATGTGTCAAGGTAAAATGCCATTATCAGTTAGAGAAAGATATGAAAAAATGAGAGAACAAAATAATATTTCACTTAACATTGATAAATTAATTGCTAACTTTGATAAAGCATTATCACATCCAAATACAGATGATTTAAAAACATTAGAACAAATTGTAATATTATACGAGGAGGAATAAAAATGTCAGATATTAGTGGTATTTGGAGATTCTGTTTTAAAAGGAGTTATATACGAAAATAATATTTATAAAGTATCTCAAAATAGATTTTCTAATATATGTGAGGATATATTAGGAGTGCCAATAGAAAACAAAGCAAAATTTGGGAGTACAATAAGTATTGGAAAAAATATAATATTTAAAAATATCGAGTTGATTAAGGAAACAAAAAGTAAATATGTTGTAATGGTGGAATTTGGAGGAAATGACTGTGATTATAAAAAGTTTAATAACAGAGTTCATTGAAATATATCCGTATCTTATAGATGAATTAAAAAAATATGAAAAGAACCGGTATTATTATGATTACCACCAATAGATTCAACTAAATATTTTGATTATATAAGTAAAAAATTAAATGCTGATAATATATTAAAATGGATGGAAGGAAATAAACAATTTCTTACTAATTGGCATGAAAGATATAATATAGAGGTTTTTAAATTGGCAATAAATAAAGATATTCCAATAATAGATATAACCTCAAAATTTTTAGAAATAAAAAATTATTCAAATCTACTATGTGATGATGGAATACACCTAAATGAAAAAGGACACAAAATTATTGCAGAAGCTATAAAGGAACATATAGAAAAAAGAAAAATTGAATTAATAGGTTAGCCACAAATTACAAGTTGTAAAAAGGAAGTGATTTAAATGGATATGTATCAAAAGAGAAAAATGAGACAAGAAAAGAAAAATAACAATCAAGGAGAAAAGTTAACTAAAGTCGGAATTAACTGGTAAGTGGGGAGTTATGAAAAAACACTATTAAACCCTTGAAAATAAAGAAAAAAAATAAAATCTCTTTTTACATTTAAAACATATTTTTTGTTGAAAAATGTTAAAAAAATAAATGTGTAGGAGTTATTAAAAACTTTTACTAAATTGCACAATTAACTTATTAACCATATTCCTATATAATATAGATAAGAAACAGAGGAAGTGTGGTTATAATGAAAAAAATAAAACTACCTATTAAAAATATAGAAACTAACATAATTTTAAATGCCTTAATACAATTTAAAAATGATAAATTAAAACAGGGTATATATACAGAACCTATTGATGAACTAATTTTAAAATTAAATAAAATTTATTAAACATATTTGAACTGATTAAAAATGGTCAGTTCTTTTTTTATGCCAGAAATGGAATACATAGCCATCTTATTAAATTAAGGTGGCTAAATTAAAAGAAAGGAGGAGTTGGTAAAACAACAACAACCTTTAATCTTGGTGTAGCATTGGCTAAACAAGGAAAAAGAGTGTTAGTTGTAGATGTTGATCCTCAGAGTAATTTAACTACTTACGCAGGTTGGTATGATGAAAATGAATTGAAATATACTTTAACTGATTTAATGGAGCAATCTATGAATGATGAAGAAATTAAGACAAAAGAAAGTATATTACACCATAGTGAAAATGTGGATTTAATTCCATCTAATCTTTCTTTATCAGCATTAGAAAATTCATTAACTTATGCAATGAGTAGAGAATATACTTTAAGGAATTGCTTATCTAGTATTAAAGATGACTATGATTATATACTTTTAGACTGTCAACCAAGTTTAGGTATGCTTACAATAAATGCTCTTGCTAGTGCAAATAGTGTTATCATACCAGTTCAAAGTGAATACTTTGCTTTAAGAGGTATGACTGATTTATTTAAGATAATAAATAAAGTTAGACGACAAATAAATCCTACTCTTAAAATAGAGGGAGCATTATTAACATTAGTTGATTCAAGGGCTAATCTTCCAAAAGAGATAGCAACTCAATTAAAAGACAATTATGGGAGTATATTAAAACTGTTTAATACTCAAATACCAAGAGCAGTTAAGACTGCCGAATCTACTTCATCAGGAGGAAGTGTGTTTTCTTATGATAAAAGTGGAAGGGTAGCAAATGCATATTCTTCTTTTGCAAAGGAGGTGCTTAATGATGGCAAAGAACATACCAAAAATGCCACTGCCAAGGTTAGATGACCTTTTTACAACAGAAGAAGAAAGAACTAATGATAAGTTGGAAAAAGTTATTGATATTAAAATAAGTGATATTGATGATTTTCCAGACCACCCATTTAAAGTCATTGAAAATGAAGATATGTTTAATATGCGTGATAGCATAAAAGAAAATGGAGTATTAGTTCCTGCATTAGTTAGACAAAAGCCAGATGGTAGATATGAAATGGTATCTGGACACAGAAGAAAGTATGCAAGTCAATTAGCAAATAATGAAACACTACCTTGTATTGTTAGAGATTTAACAGATGATGAGGCTGTTATTATAATGGTAGATAGTAACTTACAAAGAGAAGAAATATTACCAAGTGAGAAAGCATTTGCATATAAGATGAAAATGGATGCTATGAGAAGAACAGCAGGTCGTCCGACAAAAGAAAATCCCCGACAAAATGTCGGGAATTATGAGACGGCAGATCTCATTGGAAAGGATAATGGAGAAAGTGGACGACAGGTTCAAAGATATATTCGTCTCACGGAATTAATACCAGAACTTTTAGATCTGGTAGATAAGAAAAAGCTCCAATTTACAGTTGCTATTGATATCTCCTACATCGATAAGGAAGTACAGGAATGGATTTACGAATATATCAGCG
>CAJKDR010000020.1 GCA_905198755.1 uncultured Clostridiaceae bacterium | reverse complement strand
AAATATCCGGCAGGTTTTCCTTCAAAGCCCATAAATGCCATATTGGTTTCTCCGGCATAAACGAAAAGTTCGCCGGCAACGTATTGAAGTACCATACAACCTATGCCACCTGCCATGCCACCGATACCGGTAACCGTTGCAATAGCGGTTTTCGGGAACATATCGCCTACGGTAGAGAAGATATTAGCCGACCATGACTGGTGAGCTGCACCACCGATACCGATCAATATAACCGGAAACCAGGGAGAGATAGTGCCCAAAGGCTGTGCCAGCAATACCAACAGAGGGAAGAAAGCAAAAATTAACATGGCGCGCATACGTGCCGCATAAGGATTCAGACCTGTTTTCTTGATAATGATAGTAGGTAGTTTTCCGCCGTAAATTGAGAGCATTGTAATAGCATACAATGTGAAAATCAAAGCTATACCCAAGCCATCGGAAGTTTTGATACCGAACTGCGTGTTCAGATAGGAAGGAGTCCAGAAAAGGAAGAACCACCATACACCGTCAGTCATAAATTTACCAATGGCAAATGCCCAAGTCTGTTTATAGCTGAAACACTGCAGGAAACTCATTTTCTTTTCTTCTGTTTGCGGTACCGCGTTTCCTTCTTCTTCATAATTATCTTGTTCTTTCATTTGATTTAAATAATCATTTGATTTTGCTTCTTGCTGTAATTTTTCTATAAATATATTCAAGCAATCATTCACTAATACTGCACTTTCTACAACTGTTGGTATTCCTAGTGCTATTACTGGTATATTTAATGTTCTTTGTGATAATTCTTTTCTTGTATTTCCTACTCCTGCTCCTGGAACTATTCCTGTATCTGACAACTGTATTGATGAACTTATTCTTTCTATACTTCTAGAGGCTAACGCATCTATTACTATTATCAATTTTGGATGTATGTTTTGCACAATTCCTGTTATTATTTCTAATGTTTCTATTCCTGTTGTTCCTAGAACTCCTGGAGATATTGCACTTACACTTCTTGTTCCTTCTTCTAGGACTTCTGGCATATAATTTAATATATGTCTTGTAACATCTATTTCATTTATAACTTTTGGTCCTAAAGAATCTGGCGTTACATATATATTTCCTAAGCCAACTACTAATATTTCATCTTGTTTTTGAACATGTTTATCTATTAGTTTTTTTAGTTCTTTTGATAAAACATTACCATAGCTTTCAATTTCTTCATCTGTCGCTAATTTTAATTTTTTTATATCTATTGTTATATAGTTTCCTATTGGTTTTCCTATTGCATTTTCACCATTCTCATTTGTTATTTTGACTTCTGTTATTTTTATATTTCCTTCTTCTCTTATATTTGTTTCTATACCATCAATATTTTCTAAGACATTATTTTTCTTATAAATATCTGTTCTTTCATCAGCTAAATCTGTTCTAAAATTATACATAAAATCACCCTATGGGTATTATTTACATTTTATTTTTTTATATTCATTTTTAAAGGCAATGTAAAATTTATGCAGTCGGACAGGGTCGTCCGCCCCTACATATGAACTCTACCCAAAAAGGTAAACTTTTTATAAATAAAAAGTTATACTAAAAAAGGAGGTATAAAAAACAGCATATCAGTTGTAATTGATATGCTATTTTTAACTACAGTATTTAGATAGTATTGATTCTAAACCTATATTTATATCTATTAATCCTATTTTTGAATTTCTATCAAGATTTATTAATTCTTCTATTATTTGCTTTAATTCTTCTTTTGTAAAATATGATGCTTGTGTTTTATATTTTCCTGCTAAAAACATTTGATTTGGTTTAAAGTTTAATGCTTCTGCAATATTCATATTTTCTTCTAATGCTATTTTTGTTAAATATAATTTTTTGAAATGATTATATAATGTTATTAAAATTTTTTGTATTGGCTCTTTATTATACAAAAGATTTTTTAATGTTTCTAATGCCGATTTTATGTCTTTTTTTCCTAATGAATCTGTTAATGTAAATATAACTGCTTCTATTTGTTTTATACATAATAAGTCAATATCGCTTTTAGTTACTGTTCCATTTTCTCCTGCATATTCTATAAGTTTTCTTGATTCATTTATCAATTCTTGCATTCCAGTTCCACATTCTTCAATTAAATATTTGATTGTTGTATCATCTATATTTACCTTATATGCATTAAATATTGATTTTAGTCTCTTTACTAGTGATGGAAGTTTTTGTTTTTCAAACTCGCAAACAATTCCTTCTTTATCAACTAACTTATACAATGAATTTTTCTCTATTTCTTCTTCTATAAAAAGCACTATGTTATATGTTTTTATGTCTTCAAGATTTGTTTTAAAATAATCAGAAACTTTTTCTTTTAATTCTGATAATTTTACATTCTTACGTTTACCTTCTTTTTTGAATAATCCTGAGTTTTTTACTATTAATAATTTCTTTTCATATCCAAAAGCTGGTGTTTCTAAGTCTGAAATTAGTTCATCAGCATTAGTTTCATCTATTTGTATATAATTTATTCCTAAAATCATTTCTCCAAATAGTTTTTTAATTTTTTTTACATCTGATTCTAAAAGAAATCTTTCTTCTCCATATAACAAATATATGCTATTTAATTTTCCTTCTTTTAATTCTTTTTCTAATTCTTGAATTGTCATTTTTATTTTCCTTTTAATATAATTCTATACACTTCTGCCACACTCCAAGCTTGTGCTGGTGCACCTTTAGGTAAATATGGTTTCTTTGAATCATATAGTTCTGATATACTTCCTATTACTGCATCGTTATCAATCGCTTTTGTAAATGTTTGTGTTGTTTTTTCTATAAATTGTTCAAGTTTTTCTTCATATGCTTTTCTATTAGCTTTATTTTTTTGAAATTGCATAACATTTTTTAATGCATCATAGTAAAGTCCCAAAAGCCATGGCCATGTTATTCCTTGATGATAGCTCATATCTCTTTTAAAGCCATTTCCTTCATATACTTCTATATATCCTTTTTCTCCTTTTGCAAGTGTTTTTAATCCGTAATTATTTAATAATTTTTTTGTAACTGTTTCTAACATTTCTGATGCAATATCTGAACTACAATCAATAACAGGATATGTTAAGCTCAATGCAAATAATTGATTAGGCCTTATTTTTGAGTCTCCAACTACATCATATAGTGCTTTTCTTTTTTTATTGTAAAATTCTTTACCAAAAGATTCTTTGGTTAACTCTGCCATTTTTTTATATACTGCTGATTTTTCTTTTCCTTCATATCTATTTGATAGTTCTTCCATTATCTTTAAAGCATTATACCATAAAGCATTAACTTCAACCACTTTTCCGTTTCTTGGTGTTGCTGGAGTGTTTAAATATTTAGCATCCATCCATGTATTTTGTGTTTCCTCTGTTCCTGATGAAATTAGATTATCTTTATCTAAATAAATATTATTATCATCTATATCTATTCTTCCACTGTATGCTTCTATAACATCTTTTAATTTTTCGTATATATTTTCCTTTATAAATTTATCATCATTTGTATATTTTAAGTATTTTTCTACTTGTTCAAATAATAATAAAGATGCATCCACACTATTATATAATGGTCTATTATCAAATCCAGAATATCCATTTGGCACTAATCCATATTTTATATCTCTTACAAATGTTAATAGAACTTCTCTTGCAATATCAAATCTTTTAGTTATTAATAACAGTCCTTCAAAAGCTATCATTGAGTCTCTTCCCCAATCTAAAAACCATGGGTATCCTGCTATTATTGTATGCAAATTAAATCTTGGTCTATTTACAATAAAATTATCTGTTGCAATAATATAGTTTTTAATAAATTCTCTATATTCTTTATCTTCTTTTGAATCTGTTTCTTTTTTTATATCTATTAATTTTGATTTTATTATCAATTCGTTTATTCTAACTATCTCATTATTTATAACTTCTTTTACATCTATTTGTTCGATATTTTCTTCTAAAGAACAAACAAAATAAAGTTCTTTTTCTTCGTTCGCTTTTAGTTCTACTTCATATCTTCCTGGCACACTTAAATCTTCTTCTGGATAAAATCCTCTTTTTTCTTCTTCAATATAGTACATATTTTTAAAAGAATCATTTTCGTGTTTTATATACTTTCCGTCAGTCAAGTATATATATACTGGTGTTTCATTGTTTTCATCTATTACTATTTTAAGTTTATTTCCATTATTAGTTTGATTTAATTTATATTCGTGATTAGTATTCATAGAATGAAAATCTCTAAAGTTAACTATTGGCGCTAATGTTAGCTTTGATTCAGAATTTCCATTTTTTATTTTATAATATACGCATACTGTATTTTTTCCATATTCCATACATATTACTTTTTTTATAGATATATCTTTTATTTTATATGTAAATATTGGAAAATAGTCTTTTTCAAAACTCTCTAAACTTTTATATCCTTCCGAAATATAATTCTTGCACATGTTAGTATATAGTGGTATATTTTCTCCATTTATATTTATTGCTTCATCTATTTTAGATAAAATCAAAAATCTCCTTGCTGGTGGTGTTAATGGTGCAACTAATAATCCATGATATTTTCTAGTATTACAACCAATAATTGTAGAACTACTATATCCTCCTAAACCATTTGTTATTAACCATTCTCTTTTTAAACCTTCTTCTAAATTCATGTACTTTTTATTATATTTCATTTGTATCTCCTATTTTTCTTTTTTTATTTGTTTTAAAAATTCTGCTTTTTCTTTTTCTTCTTGTTCTTGTTCTAGTCTTTTTCTGTTTTCTTCTTTTCTAAAATCACTTTCTTGTATTGATTGAATTCTTTCTTTGTATTTTGCATTAAATTTACTCGTTGTTTTTCTTTCGTTATGTCTATCTTTTTTAGCTTGTTTCTTTTCTGGTTTCTTTGCTAATTTTTCTTCTTTTTTCTTTCTCTTTATTTCTTTCTTTTCTTCTCTTAATTTTGTATTTAACATTACATATTTAGGGTCATTTTGTTTATCTTTAAATCTTAAATCATCACATACAAGTTCTATAACAGATTCTGCCACTGCTTCAGTATTGTGTCTTATATTATCATCAACTATTTGAGAAAGATCTTTTTCTAGTAATTTAACACCTAATTCTTTTGATTTTTGTATATCTTGTTCAACAACATCTGCACCTTTTTTATTATATAGTTTTATAAATTCTGGTATTATTTCTCCTGAATCATAAATACAATAATCAATTATTCCTTTTCCAGCATGATCTATTATTGCTTTTATATGCTCTGAAAGTGAATAGTTATCTGTTTGTCCTGGTTCTGTCATTATGTTACTTACATAGATTTTTATTGCATTTGATTCTTTAATTGCTTTTGAAACATTTTTTACTAATAAGTTTGGAATTACATTTGTATATAAACTTCCTGGTCCTATTATTATTGCATCAGCCTCTTTTATTGCCTCTAATACTCCTGGAGCTGGCGAACAATTTGTTGGATTTATATATATTCTTTCTATTTTAGCTACCTTATCAAAAACTGTTTCTGCTATTTTATCCTTTTCTTCTATTACTGTTCCATCATTTAGTTCTGCACAAATTTTCATTTCATCAAGAGTTACTGGTAAAACTCTTCCTACTATGTTTAATACATTTCTACTTTTTTCAACTGCTTCTGAGAAATTTCCAAATTGTTCTTTCATTGTTGCAAAGAATATATCCCCAAAAGTTAGTCCTTTTAAACTTCTTGCCTTTAATTCTGTATTAAGTATTTGTTCCATATTTTCTTCATCATTTGCAAGTGAAATTATACTATCCTTTATATCATCTATTGGTAATAACTCTAATTTTTTTCTAGATTCAGTTTGTTCTTTTCCATAAGCTGATACTGTTGCTATTGCTGTTATGTTACTTGTGTATTTTTTTAGTCCCTTAAGTACTGTGTTTAATCCTGAACCACCACCAATTACAACAATGTTTGGTCCTTCATGATAAACCTTTTTATTAAATATTAATGATTTAACATTTCTTTCCTTAGAACCTTTATCCATTCTATAATCTGTATCTTCAATTAATATCTCTAATACTCTTTTTTGTGCATATATAAGTCCAACAATTATTAATGTAAAACCTGACACAAATAAGGCTATAACTTTAGCAACTCCTCCAAAAGATATAGCTTTTGAAGCAAATATCTTTGAAATTCCTGTGCATGCTAAAATCATTCCAAATAATATTATAAACATCCATCTCTTCATTTTTGCTCCATTTTTAAACCATTTTAAAAAACCTTTCATTTCTAACTCCTTTTCTACTTTTTATCAATGCTAAATAACAATTCTTCAAATTTTATATTATTTCAACTTCTAAATCAATGCTCTTTCCTGTTTTTTCTTTTACAGTTTTTTTCACATATTCTACTAAATCTATAATATCTTTTGCAGTTGCATTTTCTTTATTTATAATGAATCCAGCATGTTTTTCAGACACCTGTGCTCCACCTATTTGATACCCTTTTAATCCACATTCATCTATAAGTTTTGCAGTAATAAAATCTGTACCTCTTTTGAATGTGCTTCCTGCACTTGGATATTCTAATGGTTGTTTTTCCTTTCTTGATTTTGCAAATTCATTCATTCTATTTGCAATTTCTTCCTTAATTCCATTTTCCAACTTAAATGTAGCACTTAATATTATGTTTTTATTTTCGCAGAACACACTATGTCTGTATTCAAAATTGCATTCTTTATTTGTTATTTTTTTTATTTTTAAATCTTCATAATCTAAATACTCTACATCTTGAACAATATCTTTAATTTCTCCGCCATATGCTCCTGCATTCATTCGTATTGCTCCACCTATAGTTCCAGGTATTCCAGCAGCAAATTCAAACCCTTGTAAATTATTATCTAATGCTTTTCTTCCTAGTATTGCATTTTTTACTCCTGCTTCTGCTGTTATTATATTTTCTTCTATTTTTAGAGTGTCTAGTTCAATCTTTAAAACAACTCCATTAAATTCTTCATCTTTAAACAATATGTTTGATCCATTTCCCAATACTACAATTGGTATATTATTCTCTTTTGAAATTTTCACTGTATTTATTACATCTTCAACAGTTTTCGCTTTTATATAAAACTTTGCCTTACCTCCTGCTTTAAAAGATGTATGTTTTGACATATCTTCATTTGTTTTTATTTTTGATTCTTCTATTGTAGTAGTTAATTTTTTATAAATACTATTCAATATAAAAACTCCTTTATTATTTGTAATATAACATTAGTAATTTTATCATTTTTTACGCATTTTTACAATGGTAATGTAAAAAAAAGATACATTTATAAATGTATCTTATATATCTTCATTAAATAATATTCTCTTTGGATTAATTGTTGTTAATTCATTTAGTTTTTGAGTACCAACTATCTTTTTTATTTTCTTTTTGCTTTCTTTTACTAATGGGTAAATAGAATTTGGTATATGAACGTCTGATGCTATAAAATCAATGCAATCATTTTTTAATAATTTTTCAATTGTCTTCTTTGCACCTTCACCATATAATCCTAATATACTTCCATAGTTTGATTGAAAAAGTACTCCTCTTTTATGAAGGTTATTCACTATCTCTATATTATTTTGTACATAACTATATCTTTCTGGATGTGCTATTATTGGAATCTTATCTAAATTACTAATCTTAAATATTATTTCCTCTAAATATGTTATATTAGAATTCATTGGCAATTCAAATAAAACATATTTGCTGTTATTTAGGCAAGAAACCAAATTTCTAAATATCAACTCATCCATATTTTCGCATACATAGATTTCATTTCCTACATATACGTTAACTGGTATATCTAATTTATCTAATGTTTCTTGTATTGATTTAACCCAAAACTCTCTTACATTAGTATCTGTTTCATAATATCCTTTTATATAATGTGGTGTAAGTATAATATCAGAAAATCCCTCTTCTGCTGCTTCTCTAAATAATGCAAATGTGTCTTCTATTGATTTCGAACCATCATCAACATTAGGAATAATATGAGTGTGTATATCTACCATAAATTTTTCCCTTCTTATTAATTTATTTCATCTTGTTCTTTTCATTATCTAGATATGTATTTAACCCATTTAATATATCATTAATTCTAGAAACATCTTCTTCTGTAGTAATATTTTGTTTTTTACTTTCTGCTTTATATTCCTGTACTTCTTTTTTATCTAAATTTGATAAATTAACACTTTCAGCTTTTCTTGGTATATCATTTAAATTTTCTGTACGATATGAAACTGTAGTTTTCTTTTTCTTTTTATTTGATGTAGGTAAATTTGATTTATGACCATAATAGTAATATCTATCTTGATATTGTTTGTTATTAACTTCTATTCTATTTATAACAACACCTGCTACTTTTCCTCCAACATTATCTATATCTTTTTTTACTTTATTTAAATCTTCCATTTTTGTTTTATTTTGTGCAGTAACTATTATTGTAGAATCAACAAATCTTGAAAGTATAACTGCATCTGTAACAATAAGAGAAGGTGTACCATCTAAAATAACCATATCACAAAGTTCTTCAAGTTCTTTTAATAATTTAACCATTTTTTCTGATGCTATTAATTCAGATGGGTTTGGTGGAATATTACCTGCTGGTATTAAATATAAATTTTCTACTTCTGTACTTCTTATATATTTGGCTAAATCATCACCACTCTCATCTCCGTCTGAATCAATTCCAGAAAGATAATTTGAAAGTCCTGGTTTTGGGCTTGTACCAAATATATTATGTTGTCTACCCTTTCTCATATCGCAATCTATTAATACAACTCTTTTATTAGCTTGTGCAAATGTTGCTGCTAGATTTGCTGCAATCAAACTCTTTCCTTCTGCTGGAACTGTTGAAGTTAATAAAAGTGTTTTTAAGTTTTTATTAGTATTCATAAATTGAATATTAGTTCTTAACGTTCTAAACACTTCAGAAACTGGAGACTTTGGATCTTTTTCTACTATTAATTCTTTTGCCATTATTTTTTACCTCCTCTTCTAAAGTTCATATCAAATTCTGGAATTTGAGCTAAAACTAACAATCCAGAAGTTTTTTCTACATCTTGTTCTGTTTTTATTGTATTATCTAACATATTTGCTATTAATACTTTTATAACAGCTAATACTATACCAACAAAAGCGAATATAACTATATCTTTTATATGATTAATATTATATGGCTCATTTGGCACTTCTGCTTCATCAAGTACATAAACATTGTTTATATTATATATTTCTGCAACTTTTTTTGAAAAGACTTTTGCTATTTCATTAGCTATTCTACTAGCATAAGAAGCATTTTTATTAACTACAGAAATTTCTATTAATTCAGTATCGCTAACAGAACTTACTTTTATACTATTTTTTAATGTTTCTTCATTTAAATCTTTAATATTTAGATTACTTATTACTTGATTTAAAACTGTTTTTCTTTTAATTATTTCACTATATGTTGAAACCAATTTTGAGTTTACAGTTAATTCTGTTTGAGTACTTGCATCTATGTTTGTTGTAGCCTTTTTAGAATCATTTGATGTTGCTAAAACAAGTGTAGTAGAAGCTTTATATTCTGGAGTAACAAATGCAAATGAATAAATTACTCCTATTACCATAAATATTAGTGTTATTAATATTATTTCTGTTTTTTTATTCCAAAAAATAGAAAATAATTCTTTTAAATCCAATTCTTCCATTCCCTTTTTTCTCCTTAAATTAATTCATTTGTTTACTAAGTAATTTTATATATAAAGTAAGAATTTGTCAATATATTTCACGATATATTTTCACTAAAAAAAGCCAGTAAAAACTGGTTTTTAAAAATCATTTGGTGGAGATGAGGAGAGTCGAACTCCTGTCCAACAACCTTTCCATATAAACTTCTCCGAGTGCAGTTTATTATTATATTTTCTTTAGTATATCTTAATAAACAAAGCTATACTAAAGTAGTTTCATAAGATACCCACCGATTTCTGAAACAAAAATCGGATTCGTTTCCCACTAAGTCGTCGCTTTATCCTAAAATGTGGGAATTTTAGGTAAAACGTCGCTACAATTAAGCAGCGTATGCTAATTCTGTTTTATCAGCGTTTATTTTTATTTCTGCTTTTTTTAAGCGTAGACACCGTCCATACACAAGGACAGAACATCACTTTCAGCCATTTGACCACTGATGATGGACTTTCTCAGTTTTCTGTCAACAGCATGTATATTGATGAACAGGGAATTATATGGATCGGTACGCGCGAGGGACTAAACCGGTATAACGGTAATGATATCAAGAGTTTCAAACTTAAAAAGAACGACCCGAACAGTCTGTTCAGTAATACCGTACTACGCATCACCGGAAATAGAAATGGTAAAGTGTACCTGCTCTGTACCGATGGTGTGGCGGAATTCGATCTGGCGACTCAAAGGTTTAAAACATTGTTGCAGGGGAATGTAGACGCTATTTATTTTAATGAGAAGTTATATATCGGAAAGAGGGAGGAAGTCTTTGTATACAATGAAAGTACGGGCAACTTCGACCTTTTCTATCATCTCGCAGGCAAAAACATCACTCTATCCTGCCTGCACCTGGATAAAAACAAAAATCTGTGGATGGGGACTACCAGCAATGGTATATACTGCCTGTCGGAAGATAAAAGCCTTTCCCGGCCTGTCACAAAAGGCAATATAACCAGTATTTATGAGGATTCTTCCAACGAACTGTGGATAGGGAGTTGGGAAGAAGGACTTTACCGTGTAAAAACAGACGGCAACATTGAAAATCTTCGCCATAATCCGATGAATACGAACAGTCTATGCTCCAATTTTGTCAGAAGTTGCTGCGAAGATAACTCCGGGGATTTATGGATAGGAACATTCAACGGACTGAACCGATATGACAGAGAAACAGGTAAGTTTCACCTTTACACCGCCAATGGAAACAGTCCCGACGGGCTTACCCATTCTTCTATCTGGTGCATCGTAAAAGACGGGCAGGGAACAATCTGGCTGGGAACTTACTTCGGCGGAGTGAATTACTTCAATCCTGAATATGAAATCTATACCCGCTATAAAGTGGGAGACACGGAGAAAGCAGGTTTGAGCAGCCCGATTGTAGGCAGAATGACGGAGGACAAGGACGGTAATTTATGGATTTGTACCGAAGGCGGTGGTGTAAACGTATACGACCGGATCAATAATACATACCGTTGGTATCGCCATGAGGAAGGGAGAAACAGTATTTCGCACAATAATGTAAAAGCCATCTATTACGACCGTGCTAACGAGATCATGTGGATAGGTACCCATTTGGGAGGATTAAACAAGCTCGACCTGCGTACCAACCGTTTTACAGTCTACCGGATGAAGGCGGGAGATCCGACCTCGTTACCCTCGGATATTGTTCGCGACATTATACCGTATAAGGATAAGCTGGTAGTTGCCACACAGAAAGGTGTCTGCCTGTTCAGTCCGGCAACAGGTAGTTGTGAGCAGCTTTTTCAAGAAACAAAAGAAGGAAGAGGAATTGGCATGGTGGCCAGCCTTTGTATAGACAATGACGGTACCCTATGGGTTGCCGCCACCGGAGAGGGTGTTTACTCTTATCGGTTCGACACTGGCAAGCTGACCAATTATCCGCATAACCCTGCCAATCCGAACAGTCTCAGCAACAACAACATTAACAACATCATGCAGGATAGTAACGGCAACCTGTGGTTCTCCACTTCCGGCAGCGGGCTTGACCGTTACCGCAAGGAAAGCGATGATTTCGAGAACTTTGATATGCAGAAAGACGGTTTATCCAGTGACTGCATTTACGAGGTATTCGAATCATCGATACAAAAAGGACATCTGTTGTTGATTACTAACCAGGGATTTTCAGAATTTGACTATCCGAACCAGAAGTTCTATAATTATGGCACGGAAAACGGATTCCCGTTGACCGCCGTCAATGAGAATGCGCTGTTTGTGACACACGACGGAGAAGTGTTTTTGGGTGGTATCCAGGGAATGATTTCTTTCTGGGAGAAGAAACTGCATTTTTCTCCCAAATCTTACAACATACTTCTTTCCCGTTTGCTGGTCAACGGTAAGGAAGTAACCCCTGGAGATGAAACTGGGATTCTGGAACAGTCAATCTGCCATACACCGGAGATTAAATTGAGGGCGAACCAATCAATGTTCAGCATTGAGTACGCCACTTCCAACTTCATCCCCGCCAACAGGGACGAAATTCTTTATCGTCTGGAAGGCTTCTCCGACGAATGGAATCATACG
>CAJKDR010000019.1 GCA_905198755.1 uncultured Clostridiaceae bacterium | reverse complement strand
AATAGCGGAAGAAATAATAAATGGAAATTTAAAAAACGAGGATAAAATAATATTTGATGTAGAAAATGGAAAAATAATTTACAAAATTGTGCAACATGTGTTATAATTAATAGGTATTCAAAAGAAGGAGCAAATATAATGGGATTTTTAATAATAATATATTTGTTAGTTTTTATAATTTTCTCACTTGTAGCATTTGCTATATTCCAGATAAAATCAGCTGGAATGGATGTGAAAGACTTTTGGACATTTATAAAAGCTAATCAAACATTAGATAAATTATATGCATTCTCTAAAAGATATAAAAAGTTAAGCCCACAAGAACAAGTCATTTTTTTAGCAGAAGCAGAACAAGTTTTTAGTGCATTTGATAAAGTGCCAGATATGTTATGGGAAGAAGAATATAACAAATATATGGAAGTACTTAACAAATATAAAGATATACGTGTATTAAGATGGTCATCAAATTAAAATAACTTTGGAATATTCTTCCAAAGTTATTTTTTATATAATAAAAGAATGTAAAAAATGTTCAAAAAAAATTCACAAATAAAACACAAAAATATAGTAATATAATCTTATGAAAAAACGAATGGAGGAGTACCAGTGCAAGATATTACAATAATGGTAGTAGATGATGAATCTAGAATGAGAAAATTAATAAAAGATTTTTTGATAAAAGAAGATTATAAAGTAATAGAGGCTGGAGATGGAGAAGATGCATTAAATATATTCAACGAAAAAAAAGAAAAAATAGATTTAATCTTATTAGATGTAATGATGCCGAAATTAGATGGTTGGTCTGTTTTAAGACAAATAAGGCAAGAATCAAAAGTTCCAGTAATTATGCTTACAGCAAGAGGTGAAGAACAAGATGAGTTATTTGGATTTGATTTAGGTGTAGATGAATATATATCAAAACCATTTAGTCCTAAAATATTAGTAGCAAGGGTTAAAGCACTATTAAATAGAATAAAAGGTAGTGAGCATAGCAAAGCAGATTTTGGTGGAATTGTAATCGATTATGATGGAAGAACTGTAAGTGTAGATGGAAAAAATGTAGATATGAGTTTAAGAGAATATGAGTTATTAAAGTACTTGGTAGCAAATGAATCAATAGCACTTTCTAGAGAAAAGATATTAAATAATGTATGGAATTACGACTATTATGGAGATTCAAGAACAATAGATAGTCATATAAAAAAGATTAGACATAAATTAGGAAAAAAAGGAAAATACATAGAAACAATAAGAGGAATTGGATATAAATTTGAAGTAAAATAAGTATATAGTGGGGGAAAATGAAAAAGATAAAGGAATTATTAAAAAGTAAAACAAAATCTGTAAAAATAAAACTTTTTTTGATTATGACAATAACATCAATGTTAATTGTCATTTTCTTGATATTAGCAAATACCTTCATGATTGAGTCATATTATTTATACTCAAAAAAAGATAAATTGCTACAGTCATATTCGGCAATAAATAAATATGTTTCATCTGTTAATATGAGCCAACCAGAAATAGAATTAGAGTTAGAAAAAATAGCAATAAATAATAATTTTAGTATAATAATAACAGATGAAAATAATGTTAGTATCTATTCATCAAGTAAAGATTATAAAAAATATATGCTAGGAACAGAAAAAATTGATAAAAGCAAAGTCCTTTATAATAAAGAAAATACATACATATTAGAACAGAAAGATTTAAAAAATGATATAACATTTTTATTATTAGTAGGAAAATTAGACAATGGGGATTCTGCTTATGTAAGAATGCCAATATCATCAATTACTGAGAATGTTAAAATATCAAATCATTTCTTGTATATGATAGGGGTAATAACAATAATAATAAGTGGTGTTGTGGTACTGGTTATATCAAAGAGGTTTACAAAACCAATATCAGAAATAAGTTCTATTGCAAATAAAATGTCAAATTTAGATTTTAGTCAAAAATATAGAATAAAGGATACAGATGATGAGATAGATAATTTAGGAAAAAGTATAAATACAATGTCTGATAAGCTAGAATATACAATAACAGAATTACAAAAAAATAATTCGGATTTGGAAAGAGATATCGAAGAAAAATCAAAGATAGATGATATGAGAAAACAGTTTATATCAGATGTTTCACATGAATTAAAAACACCAATAGCACTTATACAAGGTTATGCAGAAGGACTAATAGAAAATGTAAATACAGATGAAGAAAATAGAAAATTCTATGCGGATGTAATATTGGATGAAGCAAATAAAATGGACAATATGGTAAAAGAATTATTAGAACTTACTAAATTAGAATATGGAGGAAGAGTATTCCATAATAACTTCTTTGATGTTATTGAATTAATACAAGAAGAATTAAGAAAATATACAGTAATGATTAAAGAAAATAATATTAATATAAAATTTGATTTAAAAGAACCAATATGTGTATATGCAGATGAAACATTTATAGAACAAGTTGTAAACAATTATTTGAGTAATGCAATAAAAAACATTACAGAAATTAATGGCGAAAAATATATAGAAATAAAAATAAAATTGGTAAAAGATAACAAAGTAAGAATATCTGTATTTAACACAGGAAAAAATATAAGCAAAGAAAATATAAATAAGATTTGGAACAGATTTTATAAAGAAGATACATCAAGAAATAGGGAAAATGGAGGAACAGGAATAGGGCTATCGCTTGTAAAAGCAATAATGGATAATTACAAAAATGAATATGGTGTAATAAACCAAAAGAATGGTGTAGAATTCTATTTTGATTTAAATTTAACAAAAGTTTAAAATAAATAGATAATCTGAAAATAGAGTAGATATTTTTTATCTGCTCTATTTTTAACTTATAGTAATAAAAATCTTTACAATATAAGTGTTTTAAGGTAAAATATATTTGTTTATTGAATATAGAAAACTAGGGAGAATAAAATGAAAAAAGAAAACAAAACTAAAAAAAGCATTAACTTTAAATTTAATTTATTAGCAATAATATGTATAAGCATCTTTATAATAGGAATGGTAGAAAGAACATTACAAAATGATACATATTATACAATAACATTAGGAAAATATATATTAAATAATGGTATAGATATGATGGAACATTTTTCGTGGCATCAAGGACTAATATATACATATCCACATTGGTTATATGATGTTTTATTATATATTGTATTTAATGCGTTTGGATTTTTTGGAATATATGTCTCATCAGTAGTGTTAGGTATTATATTAGGAGTTTCAGTATATATAGTACTATCTAAAATAAGTAAAAATAATCTTATTTCATTCTTTGTTACATTATTAATAATGTTTTTAGGAAGACACTATATAACAGCAAGAGCTCAATTAGTTACATTTATATTATTTGTATGGACAATGTATTTTATAGAAATGTTTTTAAACACAAAAAAGAAAAGATATGCAATAGGACTGATATTAATACCAATTGCAATAGCAAATATACATGCAGCAGTATTTCCATTCTATTTCATATTGTTCTTACCATATATAGGCGAATATATAATTGCACTGTTAAAAGAAAATATAGATTTACCAACATTATTGTTCTTAAAATCAGATAAAATAGAAATAAAAAAATTATCAAATAAAAAAGAATTAACAGAAAAAGAAATAAAAAAATTAGAACAATTAACTAAAAGAGTAGAAGTAAATGAAAAAAGAATAGAAACAAAAAGAGAATTAGCAAAAGCAAAAGAAGGAAAAGAATATAAAATAGTAATAAATAAAAAAGATAATGTAAAATGTTTAATTATTATAATGATAATTTGTATTTTTACAGGTTTGATTACACCAATAGGAGATACGCCATATACATATCTAATACATACTATGCAAGGAAATACAACAGAAAATATAAGTGAACATTTACCAATGGTTTTAGCACAAGATATGTCTGCAATAGTAATAATTTCAGTATATTTAATCATGTTAGCATTTACTAAAACAAAAGTTAGATTAAGTGATTTATTTTTAAATATTGGATTGATAGTTTTAGCGCTAATGTCAAGGCGTCAATTATCAATGCTATGCTTTATAGGTGTTATTGCTTTGAATAATATTATTTCAGATTTTATAAAATTATATAGTACAGAAAAACAAATAGAGCAAGTAAAAAAAGCAATGGTTACATGGAAAGGCCAAATAATAGCATATATATTAGTGATTTTAGTTACAGGAGTCATGCTGTTTGATTCAAAAGATAATAAGATAGTTAATGATGCTTTATACCCAGTTAAAGCATGTGATTATATACTAGAAAAATTAGATGTAAACAATATAAAAATATTCAATGATTATAATTATGGAAGTTATTTAATGTATAGAGGAATACCAGTATTTATAGATTCAAGAGCTGATGTATATGATCCAAAATTTAATGGATTAAAAGATGATATATTCCAAGATTATATAAAAACAAGTGGATTAAATAAATACTATGAGGATACATTTGAACATTACGGAATAACACATGTAATATCATATGCTAATTCTAAATTAGCATTATACCTAAGTCATGATTATGATTATAAAGAATTATATAAAGATAAAAACTTTGTTATTTATGAAAGACTAAGTAAATAAATATTAGGCAAGGAAAGAAGATACCTTGCCTAAAAAATTATAAAGAAATGAGAGAAGAAATGAAACAATACAAAATAAATGAAGAAACAAAAAATATAAGATTAGACAAAATTTTATCAAGATTAGATGATGATTTATCTAGAACAATGATACAAAAATTATTAGAAGACAAAAAAATTTTAGTAAATGGAAAAGTAGAAAAAGCATCATATAAAACAAAAGTAGGAGATATACTAGAAGTAGAAGAAATAGAAGCAAAAGAAATAGAATTAAAAGCTCAAGATATACCATTAGATGTAATATATGAAGATGATGATATTATAGTTATAAATAAAGCAAAAGGAATGGTAGTTCACCCTGCAAATGGAAATCCAGACGGAACATTGGTAAATGCTGTAATGAATATATGCAAAGATTCATTATCAGGAATAGGAGGAGAAATTAGACCAGGTATTGTACATAGATTAGACAAAGATACATCAGGTTTAATAATAGTTGCTAAAAATGATAAAGCACATATAAACCTAAGTGAACAAATAAAAAATAGAGAAATAACTAAAAAGTATGTTGCATTAGTAAGAGGAGTTATAAAAGAAAATCATGCTACAATAGATATGCCAATAGGAAGAAGTAGTAAAGATAGAAAGAAAATGGCAGTAAGAAAAGATGGAAAAAATGCGGTAACACATTTTGAAGTATTAAAGAGATATAATGGATATACATTACTAGATATAAAAATAGACACAGGAAGAACACATCAAATAAGGGTACATTTAGCTGAAATAGGATATCCGGTAGTAGGTGATGAAGTATATTCAAATGGAAAAAATCCATTTGGAGTGAGAGGACAAATGTTACATGCTAAAAGCTTAGAATTCAAACATCCTATAACAGGAAACATTATGAAATTAGAAGCACCAATACCAGAATATTTTGAAGAAGTATTAAAAAAGTTAGATAATGAATAAATAATTTCAAAGGGAGAAGATATGGAAGAAATAAGATTACAAAAATATCTTGCAGAAGCGGGAATTGCATCAAGAAGAAAATGTGAAGAATATATATTAGCAGGAAGAGTAAAAGTAAACAATAAAGTTACAACAGAATTAGGAACAAAAGTTAATCCAGAAAAAGATGAAATATATTTTGATGACAAAAAGATAGAAAACAAAGAAGAATTGGTATACATATTATTAAATAAACCAATAGGATATGTGACAACAGCAAAAGACCAATTTAATAGAGATACAGTAATGAACTTAATAAAAATAAAAGAAAGAGTAGTACCAGTAGGAAGATTAGACATGTATACATCAGGAGCATTATTGCTATCTAATGATGGAAACTTTGTATACAAAATAACACATCCAAAACATGAAATAAATAAAACATATACAGTAACATTAAAAGGAATAGTAACAAAAGAAGATATAGAAAAACTAGAAAAAGGAGTAGACATAGGAGGATATACAACAAAGCCTGCAAAAGTAAAAATATTAAAAACAGATATAGAGAAAAATATATCAAGACTAGAAATAACAATACACGAAGGAAAAAATAGACAAGTAAGAAAAATGTGTGAAGCAATAGGAAAAAAAGTACAAGCATTACATAGAACAAAAATAGGAAACATAAGTGTGAAAACACTAAAAATAGGACAATGGAGATATCTAACAAAAAAAGAAATAGAAGAACTCAAAGGTTAAAATAAACTAGTTGACATTCTGGTCAATGGGTGGTCAATGGGGACGGAGTTTTTTGACAACATAAAAATTAGATGATAGATAAATTTCAACAAACATTTTAAAATAATATGGTATAATTTATATCATATTATTTTTTTCATTGACACACATTTAGTTGGCACATACATATTACATTAAGAACATCAAAAGTTATAGACAAATAGCACATGCTGTGATAAAATAATAACGATAAAAACAGAATTTGTTTGATATTGGAGGGAAGAGAGTAATGGTAGAAGATAATCAAATCGAAGCTAAAGAATCACCATTCGCAATGAGAAAAGGTGAAATTAAAGTATTTGATGGAAAAGATGGATATGTATCTATGAATCAAATTATAAATAAGATTAATATAGGTCATATTACTGATTTACATTTTGAAATTTTAAATATAGTAAATGAATTTGAATTTGTAACATCAAGACAATTGTGTCAATTATTAGATCATAGAGGAGTAGAATATAAGTCTCAAGATAAATTGAATAATAAATTGGATCAATTAGTTAGATCTAAAATATTAACAAGATATTATTTTTCTTCAGAAGAGGGAAAAGGAATATACAAAATTTATTGTCTAGAAAAAATGGGAAAATATTTATTAACTTCAAGAGAGCAAGAATGTAAATGGCAACAAACAGATAATACAAAGCCTATAGGAATGATAAAGAAAAGATTAGCAGGAAATCAAGCTATAATTGCATATATGAGAAAAGTAAAAGCATTTGATTCATATATTGCTAAACCAGCTTTAAATGCTAAAAGTCTAGGTAAAGTATTTAAACCAACAGGTGGAAGTGTAAAATTAACAAAAGCAAGTAAATCAATTACATTTTTATTTGAAGTTGTTAGAAGAGAACAAGATTGGCAAAAGAAATTAATAGATAAGATGAATATGTATAAAGATTTCTACAGAAATTTTGTACCTGGAGATTCTGGATTTATGATGATGCCACAATTAATATTTGTTTGTGAAGACGAAAAAAACATGGTTGAGGTGTTTAAAGAAATTGTTACAAGTAAATCAGAAATACCAGAAATAAAATTATATTTTACAACAGATTTAAGACAAAACGAAGAATCATTAGCAAATACATTAACAGAATTTGTTATAGATTCTAAAACTAATAAATATAAAGCTGAAACAGTAAACCTAAAATTATTAGATTAAAATAAATAAAGACTAAAATAAAAAGACGATTTTAAAATCGTCTTTTTTATTTATAAAAGAATGTAATTTATTCTGTTTTTTTAGATTCTTTTTCTGTTTTAATTGCAGCTTTTGCTTCTTTTTTCTTGGCTTTAGCAGCAAGTTTTGCCGCTTTCTTTTCAGCTTTTGCAGTAAGTTTTGCTTGCTTTTTATCTTCTTTGGCAGCTAACTCTTCTGTAGTAAGTTCTTTTTCAGGAACGAAATTTCTAACAATTAATCCATAACCTAGAACAATTATTATGAAAGAAATTAAACCACCAACAAAAGGTATTAATGTTAATCCATAAAGTACTATAGAAACTAAAGCAAGTACAATATAGTACATTACAGCTTTTTCTGCTTTTACAACAGGTTTTAGTAAGTTAGTAACAAGGATTGCAACTATAGGTGTTGATAATAATCCTAATAAAACTAGCAATGCTGATACTATTAATCCTAACTTAGCACCAATAGAAGTAATGAATAATACTAAAGCAATAAGAGCACCAGCTATTATTGTAAGTAAACCAATACCAAAAGCTTTTAATAGGCTAATAGGAGAGTAATTTAACTTTTTAACACATTCTGGATTAAATTTATTTAATAAAGCATAAATTACTAATGATGTTACAACTACTAAAAGAAATGCACTAACTATACTTAATATTTTTTCTCCAACAGATTTGTTTGAAGCAAATATATTATTTGATGTATATGTTGTTTCACCTTCTACAACTCCATCAGCAAGAGTTTTTTCACTATCTGCAGAATATCTTAAGTTTCCGTAAATAAGTGGTACTTCATTTTCACTACCAAAATCAACAGAAGATGTCTTTAGATCTACATCTCTACCAATTGCAGATTTGAATATAGTAGAATTTGCAGAAGCTTTTACATCTCTTACTACATATGAATTATAAGTAAGTTCTAGTTTTTGAGATAAAGCATATAAGTCATTGCAAGCACCGTTATAATAGATATCATTACCTAAAGCATAAATACTGTATCTTACATAACATTGGTCTAATTTTATAGAATTACCCATAATAAATAAGTTTCCATTTACTTGACCAGTAACTGTAACATTATTACCAAAGATATAAACGTTTCCATCTACTAATTTATCCATTGTTACGTTGCTTTCGAATAAATATAAGTCCCCTTCGTAAACGTTTTTATTATTATCATCACTTGTAGCTGTAGTAGTAGTATCATCAGAAATAGGTGTAATATCATCTTCTGAAGATGAGTTTTCTTCATCTGCAAAACAAATTGAGAAAGAAGAAATAATAGTAACAATTGCAAGTAATAATGCTAATAATTTTAAATTTTTCTTTACCATTTTTAGTCCTCCTAAAATATTTATATTAAGATACCAAACAGCGGTATCCCTAGGAATTATTTTATATGTAATATGATAATTTGTCAATGAAAAAATAAGAAAACACAAAAAAAACACATTAAAAAATAATAAGCTCACAATATTGCTATTGAGAGCTTATTTTATAGTTTCTGCAATAATTTTTTATTGGACATTTATCACATTTTGGATTTCTAGCAACACAAATATTTCTGCCATGCCAAACTAAGAGATGATTTACATCTTTCAAATATTCTTTTGGAATTATTTTTAGCAAATCTTGTTCTATTTTAACAGGGTCACTTTCGTTTGAGAATCCTATCAAATTAGAAATTCTTTTGGCATGAGTATCTACCGCAATTCCTTGAGCTATACCAAAAGCTTCTAATAAAACAACATTTGCAGTTTTTCTTCCTACTCCAGGAAGAGACATTAGTTCTTCTGCAGTACATGGAACTTTTCCATTAAAATCAGAAACAATTTTTTGTGCACATGCTTTGATATTTTTTGCTTTATTTCGATAAAAACCACAAGGGTGAATTAAATCTTCTAGTACATTTAAATCAATGTTTACAAAATCATAAGGGGTAGAGTATTTATTAAAAAGAGCAGGTGTGGTTTTATTAACTCTTTCATCAGTGCATTGTGCAGAGAGAATAGTAGCTACAACAATTTCGAATGGAGTAGTAAAGTCTAAGCTACATGTAGCATCAGGATAATAATCTTTTAAAATATTTATTACATTAATAGCATCATTTTTTTTATACATATCAAAAAATCCTTTCTATATTACTAGAACAATTATATCACATTTAACATAAAATAAAATAAAGGAGGTAGCAATAAATGATATTTAGAGCATTCAAAAAAACATTAGCTGTATGTTTAATTGGTTTAGGATTAGGAATATTATTGGTATTATTGCTGCCAATATGCCGGTTGGCTATTTCTTATAGGAGTAGCGGTTGTATGTGTTGGAATAATGTGGCTTTCATGCTAATGAAAGGAGAGTGAAGAACTTTGAAAATTGTGGTAAAAAAAGTTCCTAGATGTTTAAGAGGTTTTGTAAAATTAATCTTTGGAATAAGAGATTAATAATTACATAACACATATAATATTAAAGACACGTGGATAATTCCATGTGTCTTTTATATTTAAATATAATTAAGCTCTTTTTACTTTTCCAGAACGTAAGCATTTAGCACATACCTTTATTTTTTTAGGTTCTCCATCAACTATTGCTTTTACAGTTCTTAAATTTGGTTTCCAAGTTCTAGTAGCTCTGTTACTTATGTGTGAACGAGCAATACTTAATTTGTTACCAAAGCTTACAGATTTCTCACAAATTGCGCACTTTGCCATCTCAAATCATTCCTTTCTGTATTAAATCTAAATTAGACTAAGTAATATTTTAACATATAAAAATAAAAAAGACAAGAGATTTTGAAAAAAAACTATGAAATTTCTAAAATCTTTTTTGCTCTATTTACATCATCAATATTAGCCTGTCTAACATCTTTTAAAGCATATTCGAGATTTAATTCTTTCCATTTGTATTCGCCAAGGTTGTGATATGGAAGAATTTCAACTCTTTCAACAGATTTTAGTGATTTTATAAAATCCTTAAGTTTTAGTAAATCATTTTCGTCATCTGTATAACCAGGAACTAATACTTGTCTTATCCAAATGGAAATATTATTATCACTTAAATATTTAGCAAATTTTAATTCTCTAGTATTTTCAAAACCAACTAAGTCTTTACATTTTTTTGAATCGATATGTTTAATATCCAATAAAACTAAATCTGTTAAAGAAAGAACTTCTTTTATAGTATCTGTCAATTCTACCATACCAGATGTATCTATTGCAGTATGAATTTTTCTCTTTTTTAATTCTTTAAATAATGATATTAGAAAATGGGGTTGAAGAAGAGGTTCGCCACCACTTACTGTAACACCACCATTTGGAGTAATATAAGGTTTGTATTTTTCTATATTTTTTAGCAAATCATCTAAACTTATGTATTCGCCAGAATTTATATCCCATGTATCACGATTATGACAATATTTACATTGCAAATGACAACCTTGCATAAATACAATAAATCTAACACCTGGACCATCAACAGTTCCAAATGTATCTATTGAATGAATTTTCGCATAATTTTTTTTATCCATAATAAATAATCTCCTAAAAATAACCTTAATAAGATTGTAGGGGCGGAAGACTTTGTCTGCCCGCTCCTACATAATATAACACAATATTGCTAATTTTAAATTGATTCTTGTATTGTTCTATTAATAACATCTAATTGTTGTTCACGAGTTAATTTTGTGAAGTGAACAGCATATCCAGAAACTCTTATTGTAAGTTGTGGATATTTTTCTGGATGATTCATAGCATCAACTAATAATTCTCTATCAAAAACGTTTACATTTAAGTGATGAGCATCTTGAGCAAAGTAACCATCTAACATTGTTATTAAGTTTGCTACTTTTTCATCATCAGATTTTCCTAATGCTTTTGGTGTGATAGCAAATGTATAAGAAATACCATCTTCTGCATATTTGTATGGTAATTTTGCTACAGAGTTTAAAGCAGCTAAAGCACCATGAGTATCTCTTCCATGTAGAGGATTTGCGCCAGGTCCAAATGGGGCACCAGCACGTCTACCATCTGGTGTGTTACCAGTATTTTTTCCGTAAACAACATTAGAAGTGATTGTAAGAATTGACATTGTTGTTTTTGAATTTCTATATGTTTGATGTCTACGTAATTTATTTATAAATATTTTTACTAATTCTACAGCTATTTTATCAACTCTATCATCATCATTACCAAATTTAGGGAAGTCTCCTTCAATTTCGTAATCAACAACTAAACCGTCTTCATTTCTTATTGTTTTTACTTTAGCATATTTGATAGCACTTAATGAATCTGCAACAACAGAAAGACCTGCTATACCACATGCCATTGTTCTTAATATTTTTGTATCATGTAAAGCCATTTCTAATTTTTCATAGCAATATTTATCATGCATATAATGGATAATATTTAAAGCTTTAATGTAAATTCCAGAAACATAGTCCATCATGTTTTCGAACTTGTTCATAACTTCATCATAATCTAGGTATTCAGAAGTAATAGGTTCGAATTCAGGAGCTACTTGTTTACCAGAAATTTCATCTTTACCACCATTTATAGCATATAATAATGTTTTGGCTAAGTTACATCTAGCACCAAAGAATTGCATTTGTTTTCCTATTTCCATAGCAGAAACACAACAAGCTATTCCATAATCGTCACCCCAGTATCTTCTCATTAAATCATCATTTTCATATTGAATAGAAGATGTTTTAATAGATAATGCAGTAACAAATTTTTTGAATCCTTCAGGTAATCTAGTAGACCAAAGAACTGTTAAGTTTGGTTCAGGTGCAGGTCCTAAAGTTGTTAAAGTATGAAGAATTCTGAATGAATTTTTAGTAACCATTGTTCTGCCATCAATTCCCATACCACCAATAGATTCTGTAACCCAAACAGGGTCACCACTGAATAATTCATCATATTCAGGTGTTCTTAAAAATCTTACTAATCTTAATTTCATAACAAAATGGTCAACTAATTCTTGTGCTTGTTCTTCTGTTAATGTTCCATTTTGTAAATCTCTTTCAATGTAAATATCTAAGAATGTAGAAGTTCTTCCTAAACTCATAGCAGCACCATTTTGTTCTTTGATTGCAGCTAAATATGCAAAATATGTCCATTGAATAGCTTCTTTTGCATTTTTTGCTGGTACAGATATATCAAATCCATAATCAGCAGCCATTTTCTTTAATTCTTCTAATGCTCTGATTTGTTCAGATAATTCTTCACGATCTCTTATTATTCCTGCATCAAAATTATCAGGTGTATAGTATTTTAAATTCTCTTTTTTCTTTTCTATTAAGAAATCAACTCCATATAAAGCAACTCTTCTGTAGTCACCTATGATTCTACCACGTCCATATCCATCTGGAAGACCTGTTAATAAGTGAGAACTTCTAGCAGCTCTTATATCTTGAGTATAAGCATCAAAAACACCATCATTGTGAGTTTTTCTTATTCCGTGAAATATTTTTTCTACTTCAGGATCAACTTCTTTGTTATAAGCAGCACAAGATTTTTCAACGATTCTTATACCACCATAAGGCATAATTGCCCTTTTTAAAGGAGCATCAGTTTGAAGACCAACTATTTCTTCTAAATCTTTTTGGATATAACCAGGTTTATAAGCAGCTATACCAGAAATAGTTTTTGCATCAATATCTAATACTCCTCCATTATCTTTTTCCTTTTTATATAAGTCTAAAACAACATCCCATAACTTTTTAGTTTTTTCTGTAGCATCAGCCAAGAAAGAATCATCACCAGTATAAGGTGTGTAATTTTTTTGAATGAATCCTCTAACATCAATTGAATCAGTCCATGAACCGTCTGTAAATCCATTCCATTGTTCAAATTTCATATTATTGTACCTCCTAAACTATATTTATTTTAATCTATAGTATTATAATATATTATAACCAAAGAAGTAAAGCAAAAATCACAAATTTTAAAAAAAAGAATAAAATAATTGTAAAAGGAGAAGAAATAAATGGAAAGTTTTATTACAATTATTATTTGGACACTAGCCTTTTACGGATTATTTGAAATAATAAAAAACATAATATA
>CAJKDR010000018.1 GCA_905198755.1 uncultured Clostridiaceae bacterium | reverse complement strand
TCCGATCTTTAATATATAATAAAATTATTGAATAGTATAAAAAATGTTAGGGAGGTTGTTTAATGTTAGGATATAATCCGGAAGAAAAAAGAGTTGAAGAAGCAATACAACAAGTCTATAGAAATTTTGCATTAAAATATGATGAAATTCAAAAATCAGAATTATCAGAAAGTGAGAAGCAGGTAGAAATAAGTGCATTATTGGAAAGAATTTTTAATACAGAAACAATATTAAGAGAGACAAGAAGCCTTGCAGAGTTATCAGATGAAGATAAAGAAGTGTTAGGGATAAGAGAAGAAAGTAAAATAGGTGTAGACGAAAATGTTATTGATACATTAGTTTCAATATATGCTAAAAGAGCTAAAACTCCTAATACTAGCAATAGAAATATCGGAGTAGTAGGAACTTTAACTTTAAGAGAAAACGAAACTTTAGAGGAAATAGATACAACAGCTTTTGAGGAAGAATTAAGACAATATTTTACAGAACATTATGCTGATTTATTAAGTGACGGATATAATAATTTTCTTTCTGAAATAACAGAAGTACCAGATGGCATGGGTGATAAATATGGAGATTTAACAAAAATGGCAATGAAACATAATATAGAGCCTGAAAAGTTTGATTGCTTTGGATATCAACTTACAGTACAAGATGGTTTAGTTGCGGAAGAAGATTCATTTTTAGGTAAAAGTAAGGTACTTTATGCAACTCCAGAAGGAATAAATAAAAGAATATTTGATTTATATAGTAAAGCATTATATAACGAACAAAGAAACAATGGAAGAAATCCATTTTTAGATGATATTAGAAAATTAAAAAACACTTATATTACTTATGCAGAAAAAAACGGAATTGAAATTGAAAATTTAGAAGTTTTAGAAACAATAGATGTAGATATGGCAAAAGTACAAGCTTTAGCTAAATATATAAATAGAGTTGTAAATAGTAGAGATAATATAGAAAAAAGTGATTATACTCAATTATTTACTGATGATATAATTAAAAATTATTCTAAAATAATGAATTTACAATGGTATAGTTTTGGCAATTTGGAATCAGTAAAAGGAATAGTTGGTGAAAATGCGCATATAGACGGATTATACTTAAAATTAGATGAAGATAGTATTACTGCTCCAGATAAATTTGCACCAGATATAGCTTATGCAACTCCAGAATATCTAAAATCAAAATATGAAAGTGTAATGGCAAAGGTTAAACAACTGCATTCTAATAATGCTTTTGTAGATAGTAAGTTTGATATTTTAGAAGTAAATAAAGAGAAACAAGCACTTAGAAGATATATTCAAGAAAATGGAATTGAGGGAATAGATATATCAATTCCTCAAGTTGAAATAGATTCTAATAAGATAAATATGATAGCAGATACTATAATGGAAGAATATGGTGCTGAATATGATGATAAAGAATCTATGAGGAATAGAATACTATCAAAATTAGAAGACAATTGGTCAGAAATAATGACGGAATATCAATGTATGGATGTAAGTGACTTATTTAAAGATGAATTAAAAGAAATGGGTCATGAATTCGCTATGGAAACTTTGTATGTAAAGGAAGATTTTGTTCATTTATCAGATTTTGATCATTTTAGAAGTAAATGCATTTATGCCACTCCAGAATCCTTAAAAAGAAATATAGCAGAATTTGATAGAAAAATATCAAGTAGAGCTTTTTGTTTTGAAGAAGAAAGAGGCAGAAAAGTATTAGAACAATATGCAAAAGAACAAGGCATTGATTTAGATATACCGGATGTTGAAACTGTAAAATCTAGACACAAACAAGAAAAAGAAATGTTTTCTTTGGGAGAAAGCTTTGGAAGCTTTGGTACAGAATTTATGCTAGATGACCCAACAGCAAGACAAAAGCTAGATATAAATGACACAATCATGGAAACTATAATGAAAATGACAGATGGAAATCCTGGTGCAATAGTTGGAATAACAAGTATGCTAAAAGCAGATAAAACAGGAGGTATGTTGCTATTAGGACTAGATGACATGAACATTAGAGATTCACAAATATGGGAAGCATATAAATATTTATATAAGGAAGACGGAGAAAAATTTGCTGAAGCTGTAAGTAAAAGGGATCAAAAAATGGTAGATTTTATCAATCAAGAATTAGCTTCTGTTGGCGGAGAAAAAGCAGTTACAGGAGGGGCTTCATTCGATAGACACAAAAATCCAGATAAATATAGATTTACAGAGGAAGAAGTAGAACAACTAAAACAACAAAGAGAAGAAAGGATTGCTAAAGAAAAAGAACAAAGAGAAAAAATGCTTGCTAATAGCCCTGCAAAGAAAAACAGAGTAGCAAAGAAAAGAGTTGAAAGAGAAGCAAAAAAACGAGCATATAAACAGAAATTAATTAATATGGGCAAAAAGAGCTTGGGAGAATTAAATGAAGAATTAACTGAATTACAAGAGAAAGAACAACAAGCTAAAGAATTATGCGAGAAATATGAACAACAGTTACCAGACAAATCTTATCAAGAAAAATAGGAGGTAAAAATGCTAGAGAAAATTAAAGAATTTTTTAGAAGTATATTTAAAACAAATAATCAACAATATATAGAAGCTCCAAAAGAAAAAGTAGAGTCTATAAGTAGTAATATGCAGGAGCAAAAAATATTTAATTTTAAAAATCAAATTGTATCAGCAAATGAAGAAGATGAAAGAATTTTAAAATTGCAAAAAGATTTAAAAGCAGGATTAATTGAAGAAGAAGACTTATCAGAAGAAGATTTTGATTCATTAACAAAATTATATGAAAGTCAAATCGAAAAAACAAAACAATCAATACAAAGATATAAAAATACAATTGTATCTATAAAATCTAGATTAGCACAAAATAACTAATAAAAATACTAGGTGTCACCTAGTATTTTTATTTTTTATATTATAGAAAAGTTTCCCCAATTTCCTATAATATAAATATATTGTACAGAAATTTGCTTTGCGAATTTTGCACACGGATTTTGTGCTACAAAAAAATAAAAAAATTTTAAAAAAGTATTGCATAATACAAAAAGTTATATTAAAATATAGATGAAGTGGAGAAAAGTGGTTGAAAGTGCCACAAAAGTGAAACGAGGTGAAACCAAGTTGTTTATAGGGGAATACGAACACAGCGTTGATGCAAAAGGCAGAGTAATAATGCCAGCAAAGCTTAGAGAAGACATCGGTGAGAAGTTCATTGTAACAAAAGGACTTGACGGATGTTTATTTGCGTATTCAAAAACAGAATGGTTAAACTTTGAAGAAAAATTAAAAACTCTACCACTTACAAATAAAAATGCCAGAGATTTCGTAAGATTTTTCTTATCTGGTGCAGTTGAATGTGAAATAGACAAACAAGGAAGATTTTTATTACCAAATAACTTAAGAACTTATGCAACACTTGAAAAAGAAATAAACATTATAGGTGTTGGTACAAGAATTGAAATTTGGAATAGAGAATCTTGGAAGAAATACAGTAGTACAGAGAATATTTCTGCTGACGAAATAGCAGAAAATATGACAATGCTTGGTATATAACTTGCAAAAGTTTATATAAAGATACAAAAGATAAAAATCAAGTTACAAATGAAAAGTGGTGGACTTTTTAAGTCCATCTTGAAAGAACAAAAGATAGCTGTACAAAAGACAAAGTTTACAAATGATTTAGTAATAAACAAAAGATTTGTAAATCCAAAAGAAAAAATAACTTATAAACAAAAGCCTAAAGGCGGGCCTAAGGTCCGCCTAAAAAAGCCAAAATAGGAAGGATGTTTAAATGGAATTTAAACATATACCTGTTCTTCTAAATGAATGTATAGAAGGGTTAAATATAAATCCTGATGGAATATATGTTGATGGAACATTAGGAGGAGCAGGACATAGCAGTCAAATAATAAAAAAACTATCATCTAAAGGTATGCTTATAGGTATAGACAGAGATGAAGAGGCATTAAAAGCAGCAAAGGAAAAGCTAAAAGACTACAATAATGTTAAATATGTTCATGGAAATCATGATGATATAAAACAGATACTTTCTGAATTGAATATAGATAAAGTGGATGGAATACTTTTAGACTTAGGAGTTTCATCATATCAATTAGATGAAAGAAACAGAGGATTTAGCTACATGGCAGATGCACAGCTAGATATGAGAATGGATAAAACATCAAATTTAACAGCAAAAGAGGTAGTTAATAATTATTCAGAATCAGAATTAGCAAGAATAATTTCCGAATATGGAGAAGAAAAATTTGCTAAAAAAATAGCTAATAATATATGTAAGTTACGAAAAGAAAAAGAAATTGAAACAACAAAAGAATTATCAGATATCATCGAAAAAACTATTCCGAAGGCATTACAAAAAGATGGACATCCAGCTAAAAGAACATTTCAAGCAATACGTATAGAAGTAAACAATGAAATAGAACCATTATATAGAACAATATTAGATTGTATAGATGTTTTAAAACCAAAAGGAAGACTATGTACAATAACATTCCATTCATTAGAAGATAGAGCAGTAAAAAATGCTTATGCAGATGCAAAAGGAAAATGTACATGTCCACCAGATTTACCATATTGTGTGTGTGGTTATAAAACATTAGGAAATATAATAAATAAAAAACCAATAGTAGCAAATGAAGAAGAAACAAAAGAAAACTCGAGATCAAAGAGTGCAAAGTTACGAATATTTGAAAAAATATAAAGGAGGTGAATAACTTATGGCAGGATATAACAGAAATAGTTATCAGTATGAAACAAGTCCAAGAAAATTGGAACCTGAATACAGACCTATTAAAAAGAAATATCCTAAAAAGAGTACTGCAAGAAAAATAGACCATAAAAAGTCTAATAGAAGTAAAAAAACAACAAAATTGCAATTGAAATCAAAAACCAAAGCAATAATGTGCGTTATTTTATTATTTGCTATTCTATTTGCTATAAGTTATAGGAATGCTGTCATCTCTGAAAAATATAGTAATATAAAAGAAATGAAAACAAGTTTGGCATCTATAGAAAAAGAAAATGAGCAATTAAAAGTAAATATAGAGAGCAAAACAAATCTTGGAACAGTAGAAAAAGAAGCAAAAGAAGAATTAGGAATGAAAAAACTAGATGATAAACAAACAACATATGTAAATCTAGATAAACAAGATTATATTGAATCAGCAACAGATGACGTTGTAATTGAAGATAATCAAAATATTTTCCAAAAAATTTTAAAGAAAATACAAGAAATATTTTAACAAAAAAAGAATTAGAAAACTAATTCTTTTTTTTATGTCATGGTAATAAAATTAAATAACGAAATAAAAATACTAGAAAGAGGTTATGATTTTATGAATGACATTTCTATGAAAAGAAGAATGAAAAATGTTTTATTATGTGCAGTTGTAATATTTGGAATACTAGTATTTAGAGTAGGATGGATACAATTTATAAATGGAGAGGAATTACAAACTTTAGCTTATGAACAACAGACACTAGATAGAAAGATTAATCCTAAAAGAGGAACAATATTTGATAGAGATGGAAATGAATTAGCGGTAAGTAGTACTGTGTATACAGTAACAATAAATCCTACTAATATAAAAGACGAAAACAAGGAAAAGGTAGCAAAGGCAATAAGCGATATATTTGAATTAGACTACGAAAAAATATTAAAAAAAGTAAAAAAGAGAAGTTCAATAGAAACAGTGGCAAAGAAACAAGAAAAAGATATAGTGGATAAACTTAGTAAATGGATGATAGAAAATAAAATAGAGATAGGAATAAATATAGATGAAGACACTAAAAGATATTATCCATATAACACCTTAGCGTCACATATAATAGGGTTTTGCGGAAGTGATAATCAAGGATTAGGAGGATTAGAAGCAAAATATGATACTATTTTGCAAGGAGTTAAAGGGAGAATAACAAAGGTGAAAGATGCTTCAGGAAAAGATGTTATGGGAACAACAGAAGCATATACAGATGCAATAGATGGAAACAGTATAACATCAACCATAGATATGACAGTACAATCAATTGCTGAAAAATATTTAGAAGATGCATGTATAGATAATAAATGTACAGATGGAGGAAATATAATAATAGCAGATCCAACAACAGGAGATATTTTAGCAATGGCGACATATCCAGCCTATAACTTAAATACTCCATATGAAATAAATAATGATGAATTAAAGCAAACGTGGAGTATGTTATCAGAAAAAGAAAGAACAGAGGCATTACAAGGAATGTGGAGAAATAAGGCTATAGCAGATACATATGAGCCAGGATCTACATTCAAGTTAGTAACAACATCAGCAGCACTAGAAGAAGGAATAACAACAACAGATAAAAAGGGTGAATTCAATTGCAGTGGAAGTATAACTATTGCAGGAACAAGAATTAAGTGTTGGAGATATTATAGACCACATGGAAGTCAAAGCTTAAGAGAAGCATTAATGAATTCGTGTAATCCAATATTTATAGGATTAGGACAAAAATTAGGAGTAGAAACATATTATACATATTTAGAAAGATTTGGCTTTTTAGGAAGAACAGGAATAGACTTACCAGGTGAAGCAAAGGGAATATTTTTGGATAAAGAAAAAGTAGGACCTGTAGAATTAGCAACAATATCATTTGGGCAAAGATTTGAAGTAACACCAGTACAAATGATATCAATGGTATCAACGATTGCAAATGGCGGAGAAAGAATGAAATTAAGATTAGTAAAAGAAATAATAGATTCTAAAACGGGTGAAAAAACAGAGGTACAACCAGAAAGCACAGGTAGAGTAATATCAGAGAAAACAGCAAAAGATGTATTAAGTATGATGGGTTCAGTTGTTGGAGAAGGAACGGGAAAAAATGCAAAAGTTGCAGGTTATCAAGTAGGAGGAAAAACTGGAACATCCGAAGATGGTGTAAATACAAATAAGTATGTAACATCATTTATAGGAGTAGCACCAATATCAGATCCTAAAGTTACAATACTAGTCACACTATATAATCCAACAGGAGAAGGAGGACACCAAGGAGGTGCTGTAGCAGCACCAGTTGCTGGAAAAGTTTTGGGAGAGGCTTTACCATACTTAGAATTAAAACAAGATAATGAAGAAACAAAGGAAAACGTAGAAACTGTTACTGTTCCAGACATAACATATAAAACATTAGATGAAGCGGAAAAGATATTAAAAGAAAGTGGATTAAAAATAAAATATAATAAAGAGATAGAAACAAAAGATAAGAAAAAATATACTGTAAAAGAACAAATACCAAGTAGTGGTATTACAATTAATGTAGAGAGTAGTGTCAGTGTAACAATAGAATAATTAAGAATAAAAGTAAAAAATACTGTACAAAAAAGTTATTTAATTATATAATATTCATGACAAAATGGAAAGGAAGATGGTTTATGGAATTAAGAAAAATCTTAGTTGGTATTGAAGGCCTAAAGGCCAAGGGAAATCTTGATTTAGATATCTCTAGTGTAGAATGTGATTACAGACAAGTAAAACAAGGAAGTTTATTTGTTGCAATAAAAGGTTATGAAGTAGATGGGCATACTTTTATAAATAAAGCAATTGAAAAAGGTGCAAAAGCAATTATATTTGAAGAAGGAGCAAATTACAAAGAGTTTATGTCAGCAAAAGGTGTTACTTTAATAATGGCACCAAATACAAGACTTGCTCTAGCTGAATGTTCATGTAATTTCTTCGATAATCCATCAAAAAAAATGAAGGTAATAGGAATAACAGGAACAAAAGGAAAGACAACAACAAGTTTTATGTTAAAAGCAATATTAGAAAAACAAGGAAAAAAAGTTGGATTAATAGGAACGATTGGAATATACTTTGAAGATAAATTAATAGAAAATTCAGATAGAACAACACCAGAAAGCAACAAACTACAACAAGTTTTAGCACTAATGTATAAATCTGGAATAGAAGTTGTTATTATGGAAGTATCTTCTCAAAGTTTAAAATTAGATAGAGTTACAGGAATGGAATTTTATGCAGGAATATTTACAAATCTTTCAGAAGATCATATAAGCGAAAAAGAACATAAAGATATGCAAGAGTACTTTGAATCAAAAATGAAACTATTCAACATGTGTCAATATGCTTTTGTAAATGCAGATAGTATATACACTGCAAGAATATTAGAAAATATGCCAGAAGGATTAAATATTCAAACATATGGAATAGATAACAATTGTAATCTGTTAGCAAAAGATATTACTATAACAAATACTTATGCAGATTATAGAGCAAAAGTTAAAGATAGAAATGAAAGAATAAAAGTATCTATACCAGGAAGATTTAGTGTATATAATAGTTTAGCAGCAATAAGTGTTGCAAGATTATTTGGAACAACTGTAGAACAAATAAAAGAAGCATTAGAAAAAATAAAAGTTCCAGGTAGAAGCGAGTTAGTAGAAAATAAAAAAGACTTAAAGATAATGATTGATTATGCACATACACCAGATAGTTTAAAAAGTATATTAGAAACAGTGAAAACATATACAATAGGAAGAGTAATATGCGTATTTGGTTGTGGTGGCGATAGAGATAGTATAAAACGACCACAAATGGGAGAAGTATCTGGAAGATTGGCAGATTATACAATAATAACATCAGATAATCCAAGAACAGAAGAACCTGAAAAAATAATATCTGATATAGAAGAAGGAATAAAGAAAACAAAAGGAAATTATGAATGTATTACAAATAGAAGAGAAGCAATAAAGCAAGCATTAAGGATGGCTAATACAAAAGACATTGTAATACTAGCAGGAAAAGGTCATGAGACGTATCAAGAAATAAATAAAGAAAAAAATCCTTTTGATGAGAGAAAAATTGTAAGAGAGGTTTTAGAGGAAATAGAAAAAGAACCTAAGAAGAAGAGGAAGAAATTATGAGTTATCAAATAAAAGTATTATTATTATCATTTTGTGTAGGGCTAATTGTATCATTAATAGTGATACCAATATTAAGAAAATTGAAAGTAGGTCAAATAGAAAGAGAAGATGGACCACAAAGTCATTTAAAAAAACAAGGAACTCCTACAATGGGAGGATTAGCAATTATAGTTACAATAATATTAATGGGAGTTGTTTCATATATTCAATATAAAGCAAAAGAACCAACAGTAATAAGAAATCTGATACCGCTAATACTTGTTTCAGTAGGATTTGGCTTAGTAGGGCTGGTAGATGATTTTAAAAAATTAGTATTAAAAAATACAGAGGGATTAAAACCAGCATATAAAATGCTAGGATTACTTATAATTTCAGTTTCATTTGTAATATATTTATATAAAACAATAGGAACACAAACATTAATACCAATTATAAAAACATATGTAACAATGCCTGTTTTATTATATGTACCATTTGCGATTTTTGTAATGTTAGGAACAACAAATGCTGTAAACTTAACAGATGGAATAGATGGTTTAGCAACAAGTGTAACAACAATCATAATAGCATGTTTAACTGTTATAGGAATAATGATAGATGTAAAAGAAGTAGTTCTATTAGGTAGTATAGTATGTGGTGCAAATTTAGCATTTTTGATATTTAATATGTATCCAGCAAAAGTCTTCATGGGAGATACAGGGTCATTATTGCTAGGTGGAGTAATTGTGGCTATGGCATTGTATCTAAAAATGCCATTAATACTAATTGTCATAGCATTAATACCAGTACTTGAAACATTATCTGTAATGATGCAAGTCGCATATTTTAAAAAAACAGGAAAAAGAATATTTAAAATGGCTCCATTACATCATCATTTTGAACTTTCTGGATGGAATGAAAATAAAATTGTTTCAATATTTAGTATAATAACACTTGTGTTATGCTTTGTAGGACTAAATATAATTTAAATATTAATTATGAAGGGAAAAATATGGCTAGTTCAGTAAAAGATAAAAATAATAAACAAATAGATTTTATATTATTGATAGATGTGTTAGTTATGTTGGCATTAGGTTTAGTAATGGTAATGTCAGCAAGTTCGCCTACATCATTATCTGAAACCGGTAATAGTTATAAATATTTAAAAACTCAAGCAATAAGTGCTGTTATGGGATTAGTTGCAATGTTTATTATTTCGAATATAAATTATAAAATATATAAAAAAATGTATAAAGTTATTTATATTGTTGTGATAGTATTACTAGCATCAGTAGCAGTTATAGGAACATCTGGTGGTGGTGCAAAACGTTGGATAGATTTAGGATTTTTAACTTTTCAACCATCAGAAGTAGCAAAAATTGGTCTAATAATATTCTATTCAGCATTATTAACAAATAACAAAGAACATTTGAAAGAATTGAAAATGGGATTCTTTTATCCTATATTATGGTTATTACCAGTTGTAGCAATATTAGTGGGAGTGCAAAACCATTTAAGTGCTACTATTTTGATAGTTATGATTGTATCAGTCCTTATGCTAATGGCAGGTTGTAGATTAAAATATTTTCTATCATTTGGATTATCAGGAGCAGGAGTTGGAGCAATTGGCTTATTTGCACTTGCAAAAAAAACAGGTGCAGGAGGATTTAGAATTCAAAGGTTAGTAACATTCTTAAATCCATTTGCTGATACACAAGGCTCAGGATGGCAAATAATACAAAGTTTGTATGCAATTGGATCAGGCGGATTATTCGGTGTAGGACTTGGAAACAGCACACAAAAATACTTATATTTACCAGAAGCACATAATGACTTTATATTCTCTATAATAGCAGAAGAATTAGGATTTGTAGGATGCGTAGTAGTTATTGCTCTATTTGCGGTATTTATCTGGAGAGGAATAATAATAGCAATGAAAGCACCAGATATGTTTAGTAGCTTAGTAGCGGCAGGAATAACAACAATGGTAGGATTACAAGCAATAATAAATATAGCAGTTGTTACATCATCAATGCCAAACACAGGAATGCCATTACCATTCTTTAGTTATGGAGGAACGGCACTACTTATCTTACTATGTTCAGTAGGAATACTATTAAACATATCAAGATACGCAAAAAAATAAATAATGAAAATTCAACTAACTAGCGACACGGTGATGTAACACTTTTCTTTTTTAACTTGAGAGAAAAGAAAACATCTTACATCACGCAAGATGGAGCGAAAATTGATATTTTAAAGAAAGGAAAAAACATGAAAGTTATAATAGCAGCTGCCGGAACAGCAGGACATATAAACCCAGGATTATCAATTGCAAATACAATAAAGAAAAATGACCCAACAGCACAAATAATATTTGTTGGAACAAAAAGAGGATTGGAAAATGACTTAGTTCCAAGAGCAGGATATGAATTAAAAACAATAGAAGCATACGGAATCACATTAAGTAATACAACAAAAGTTTTTAAGATATTAAAAGGATATAAACAGGCAAAAAGTATAATAAAAGAATTTAAACCAGATATTGTTATAGGAACAGGTGGATATATTTGTGGTCCAGTATTAACAGAAGCAAGCAAAATGAATATACCAACAATGCTACATGAAAGTAATGCTTTTCCAGGAAAGGCTGTAAAATTTTTAGCAAAACATACAAATACTATTTTAGTGGCATTTGAAGATGCCAAAAATAGAATAGAAGGTGCTAAAAAAATTGTAGTTACAGGAACGCCAACAAAGATAAATAAACTAAATTTAACAGAAACAGAAAGAAATAATATTATTAAAAATGTTGGCTTAAATCCACAAAAACCTATATTATTAGTATTTGGTGGAAGTCAAGGAGCAAAAGCAATAAATGATTCAATAATAAAAATAATAAAGCAAAACAAAGTAAAAAAATATCAAATGATATGGGCTCCAGGACCAAAACAATATGATATTATAAAATCAGAGTTAAAAGAAAATAATATAGATGTAGACAATATAGAAAATATAAAAGTATTTCCTTATATTTATAACATGGAAGAAATGATGAATATAGCAGATTTACTAATATGTAGAAGTGGTGCAATTACAGTTACAGAAGTAGCAAAATTAAGAAAAGCAGCTATATTTGTGCCATTACCAGGAGTATCACAAAATCATCAAGAATATAATGCAAGAGTGTTAGCAGATAAAGGGGCAGCAAAAATAATACTTAATAAAGATTTAGAACATACAGATTTAAATCAATATATAGAAAAGATAATACTAAATAAAGATATTATAAATAAAATGGAAGAATGCTCAAAAGGTATATCTTTAGAAAATGTTGAAGAAAGAATATACAAAGAAATAAAAGAATTAATGTAACACTATTGTTACGAAAAAATTAAATTTTAATTACAAACAAGAGAAAGTGATGAAAAAATGTCGCTTTCTTTTTCTATTGAATACAATGTGTCGAATAATGAGAAATGTCGCCTACGAAAATGCTTGCTATTATTGATTTTTAGAGTTATAGTTGAAAGGTGCTAACAAAAAAAGGGGGAGTAAAATGAAGCACTTTTATGCAGGGACTTTTATGAATCGTGAAGACTTAAAGTGTATTGGGATAGACTATCCGATAAAATTAGAATACTATAAAACAAAACCTAATAAAGACATGGTAAAAAACGAGTATGATATAAAATATGGCATAGAAATAGTAAAAACATCATATAATCATAATGAGATTAATACAGAAAACATTGAAATAGTAGAATTTACAAAAGATGAAAAATTAGTAAACAAAATATTAGATACATTAAAAAGAAATGAAGTAACACCAATAAACGCTGAATATGTAGTTGAAGATTTATTAAAAGAGATGGTTTAAGAATGAATAGGAATATTCATTCTTATTTTAATTAAAATTATAAACTATTTTGAAATTTTTCTTGCAACTTAAGTTAATATGTTGTAGAATTTATCATGTATAAAAAGGAGAATAAGATGGCAGATAAATTAATTATTGTGGAATCACCTGCAAAAGCAGGAACAATTAAAAAGTTTCTTGGTGGAAATACTAAAGTTGTTGCATCAATGGGACATATTAGAGATTTACCAAAATCTAAATTAGGAGTAGATATAGAAAATAATTTTGAACCAGAATATATAAACATTAGAGGAAAGGGAGATTTAATAAAATCATTAAAGTCAGAAGCAAAAAAAGCTAAAAAAGTGTATCTTGCAACTGACCCTGACCGTGAAGGAGAAGCAATAGCTTGGCATTTGGCAAACATATTAGGAATAGATGAAAATTCAAAATGCAGAGTAACATTTAATGAAATTACAAAAGATGCAGTAAAGGAAGCAATTAAAAATCCTAGATGTGTTGATAAAAACTTAATAGATGCGCAACAGGCAAGAAGGGTTCTAGATAGAATAGTTGGCTATAAAATTAGTCCAATACTATGGAAAAAAGTAAGAAGAGGTCTATCAGCAGGAAGAGTTCAATCAGTAGCAGTAAAGCTAATTGTTGATAGAGAGGAAGAAATAGAAAAATTTATTCCAGAAGAATATTGGAATATGTATGTAAATCTAAAGAAAAACAAAGATGTATTTAAAGCTAAACTAGTTGGAAAAGAAGAGAAAAAAATAGAAATACATACAAAAGAAGAATCAGATAAAATATTAAATGAAATAGATAAAGCACAATTTGTTGTAAAAGAAGTTAAAAAATCACAAAGAAAGAGAAATCCAGCACCACCATTTACAACAAGTACAATGCAACAAGAAGCATCAAGAAAATTAGGGTTTTCTTTAAAGAAAACAATGTCTGTAGCTCAAGGATTATATGAAGGTGTAAAAATACCAGAAAAAGGTAGTGTAGGGCTTATAACATATATGAGAACAGACTCAACGAGAATATCAGATGTTGCAAGAGTAGCTGCAAAAGAACAAATTACTCAAAAATATGGTGAAGACTATTATGAAAATAGATATTATAAAACAAAGGCAGATGCACAAGATGCGCATGAGGCAATAAGACCAACTTATATAGATATATCACCAGATAAATTAAAAGATAGTTTAACAAAAGATCAGTATAAGTTATATAATTTAATTTATAATAGATTTTTAGCAAGTCAAATGTCTGCAGCAATTTATGATACTGTATCTGTAAAAATAGATGCAAATAAATACAATTTTAAAGCAAATGGACAAACTTTAAGATTTAAAGGATTCATGGCTTTATATGTTGAATCTAAAGATACAGAAGAGAAAGAAGAAAACAATCAAATACCAGAATTGCAAGAAAATGAAACAGTAGAAAAAGTGGATATAGAAAACATTCAAAGCTTTACAGAGCCACCACCAAGATATACAGAGGCAAGTCTTGTAAAAACACTAGAAGAAAAAGGAATAGGAAGACCAAGTACATATTCACCAACAATAACAACAATATTAGAAAGAAGATATATAGAAAAAAATCAAAAACAATTAGTTCCAACAGAATTAGGAAAAGTTGTAAATAATATATTGGTTGAAAGATTTGCAGATATAGTGAGTGAAGAATTTACAGCTAATATGGAAAATCAATTTGATGAAATAGCAATTGGAAAACAAGCTTGGAAAAATATAATAAAAGAATTCTATGGACCATTTGAAAAAGAACTAGAAAAAGCAAATGAAGAATTAGAACATGTGGAATTAGTAGAAGAAGTATCAGATGTACCATGCGAAAAATGTGGTAGGATGATGGTAATAAAATATGGAAGATTTGGAAAATTCCTAGCTTGCCCAGGGTATCCAGAATGCAAGAATACAAAACCATTTGTTGAAACAATAGAAGAAACCTGTCCAAAGTGTGGAGGAAAAATACAAATCAGAAAAACTAAAAAAAGAAGAAATTATTATATATGTGAAAACAATCCAAAAACATGTGATTATATATCATGGAATAAACCCAAAAAAGAAGAAAAACTTTAATTTTAAAGTTTTTCTTTTTTTAATGTTTCACTTTTGTATTTTTTTATGATATAATATTACATTATGAATGTCATTTTGGAGTTGAAAGAATAATGCCAGAAATAGAGGAAAAAACAAAGGTACACGACAGAGAATTTAAAGAACTTGTGAATAAGATATATGAGCAAGAATTCAGTGAAGAAAACAAATTTACTGAGATTATTAATAATGCAAAATTAATACCTAGTTTTACATATGATTATGATACATGTGAATTGCAAATAATTTTTAAAAGCAATGATGAAGTTAATTCCTCTAAAGATTTAAATGATTTTTATAACAATATACAACATAAAGAAGAAATGCAAAATGGGAATATTACATTCACAATATTTGCAAATAACACAATGTATAAAACAATATTACAAAAGTATGTAGATGTAATACATTTTATAAATGGAAAAAATGTAAACAAATATTATACAAAAAAGTTTTTCAATGAAAAAGTATTAGTTAGATTAAATGCATTAGAAGAAATAATTGACTACACAGTAAGAAATGAATTTAAAATAATGCTAAATAACGAAGAGACAAGATTATTTGATAATAATATAAAACTAAATTATCAAATATTAAACAAAAAGTATTATTGCGAATTTAATTTGTTGCAAGACATATCAAACTTTGAGAATATAATTTATTCAAGAGATAGAGTTTATATAATTTATAAAAATATAATATATAG
>CAJKDR010000017.1 GCA_905198755.1 uncultured Clostridiaceae bacterium | reverse complement strand
ATATTCGTCTACATTTGAATTATGGCTTAAATGTAAACACACTAAGTACCTTATTTATACGATCATGCCAACAAGAAAAAAATGGGATCAAACAACTTGAAGATAAGATTCAAACTCTTTTAGATCTTATCTTCGACAATACTCTTCCCTTTTCATTCGAAAAATCTAAGGATTTACTTTTAAAATGGAAAAAAGAGGGGTATCCTGCAATTCATCATTCAGATACGTTCAATCAATTGTATCATCCTGCATATCGTTTGATTCACAAAAAATATATTCCATTTTTAGAACTATTCAAATATATAGACAACAATCACCCTTCTATGATTTCAATTGATGGTCGTTGTGCTTCGGGTAAGACAACACTTGCAGACTTACTTAAACAAATATATGACTGTAACGTATTTAAAATGGATGATTTCTTTCTACAACCTTTTCAAAGAACAAAAGAAAGGCTTGAAAGTCCTGGAGAAAACGTGGATCATGAACGTTTTAAAGAAGAAATATTAATTCCTTTGTCTAAACATGAAGATGTGAAGTTGCGTAAATTCAATTGTTCAACTATGTCTATAGAACATGCTATCTTGATCCCATATAAACCATTCAATATTATTGAAGGCTCTTATTCTATGCATTCAAATCTTCAAAAATATTATGATTTTTCCGTTTTCTTAACAGTCAATAAAGATGAACAAATAGAAAGACTAAGAAAAAGAAATCCAAAGATGTTGAATAATTTCATTCAACGCTGGATTCCTTTAGAAGAAACATATTTTAATACTTTTTCAATCCAAGACAAATGTAACATTCAAATTGATACATCAAAGGCCTGAGTCATCAGGCCTTATTTATACTATTCAACTTGATCGTCTTCCATACTTACAATACGACCTTTTCTTTGTCCAAGATCATATTTTTCTTGATATTCAGCCAACGTTGTTTTATAATCGTCACCTTCGATCGCATATACCTTTGAATCGTGAATATGGATATCTGTATCTTTTTCACGAATCTTAATCAAGGCCACCATACTACTTGCACAATGCGTGGCAATACGGTTTAAACTATTCAATAAATCATTGAAGACTGTACCTTCTTCAAGTCCACAGTTTCCTTGTGATAAACGTTCAACGTGACGTAATTTCATTTCATCACAAAGTCCACGAATGACAATTCCAAGTGGGGATACACGTCTAGCTAACACAAGATCATCTTCTAAATAAGCATGATATGTCATATTCATAGATTCACGAACAGCTTCCATGACAAGATTTAATTCATCCATAGCCGCTTCCGACATTTCCATACGATTTTCATTGATACTCTTTGACATCTTGGCAATATCTGCAGCATGATCACCAATTCTTTCAAAGTCACTAATAGTATGAAGATATAATGAGGCTTGTCTTGTTTGTTCAGTATTTAATGCTTGTTTTGTAAGTTGCATCAAATAAGAACCTAAACGTGCTTCATATTTATCAATCAATTTTTCTTTACGCCCAACTTTTTCGTATTTTTCAGGTCTAAATTCATTAATTAGGTTCATCGCACGATTCACATTGTTACGCACTTTTTTAGCCATACCATTCATAACACGATGACATTGTGCAATTGCCAAAGCAGGATATGGAATCAAACGTTCTTCTAATAAATCAAAGTCCGCTTGTTCTTCTAAATCTTCAGGACTGTCTTTAATGAATACCATTAATAATTTTTCAATTTGTGGAATAAACCAGAATAAAACTAGAATCGCCCCAGAACGAAGAACGGTATTCATTAAAGCAATCGTTACAGGTGTCATGACCATATTCACAAAGGTAAAATGTATAAATGCATTCGCACCATAAAATAAAAATGACCATATAATCATACCGAAAACATCATTTAATAAATATTCAATACTAACATTAAAAATTTTACATATTTCTTGAACATTCTTTATATCTGGAACAGATTGTTCAGTTTCCCATTTATAAATCGCTTGGCGTGATACATTCAATTTGTTTGCGAATTCTTCTTGAGATAACCCTTTTTGTCTTCTAAGTTTCATAATTTTCTCGCTAAATTTCATATTTAACACCTCCTGAACATATAATAGCAAAAACAAAAAAGATTTACAATAAATACTTGTTTGAAATTTGTTAACTCTAGTTTACATTGCAAAAGAATTACTTTAAAACATAAAAAAAGATTTCAGATATAATTCTGAAATCTTTAATGATTTGTGGTTGCGAGGGAAGGACTCGAACCTCCGACCTTCGGGTTATGAGCCCGACGAGCTGCCAACTGCTCCACCTCGCGATGTGAACGATTATTATTATAATACCTAAAAATATAATTGTCAAGTATTATAGTAAATTATATGCTAAAAATTAAAAAATATACACAAAAAGGAAAGAATTAAATCTTTCCTTTTTGAAATGTTTGAACAAATTCAGCTAAATCATCAAAATCTTTAAACAAGATTTCCAAATAAAAATCACATGAATGATTTAAATTGCTTAATGGTAAAGCAACGCCTTTGTAAGCAGATGCAATAGAAAGTATATCTAAGCAACTTGACAAACAAAAATAGTTCCGGACTCTATCATTTTTAAAAGTTTGTAAAAAATAGCCTTCAAGTTCAATTTTAGGCATTCCAGATGAAATACGCATTTTTAATTTAAATGCAGGAATGCCATTATTCGGAATCATAAAAATACAACTCCCTTTCTATAAAATATAAAATTATTATAACATAAAAATAAAATAAATGCAAAAAAACCTACGGAAATCTTGCTTTTTTGATAAAAAAGTGTTGACTTGTATTATATAAAGATGTTATAATAATTTTATTGTATAAGAGAAGGGTGATTAAAATTAAAAAACTAAGTGCGCAAAAAGTTTTTTAAACAATATATAAAATACAAGTTGATAAAAATGAGAGTTTATCAGCCTGTATTTTTATTGCCTTTTTTATCGGCTTTTTAGAAGAGGAATTGAATATAAGAAAGTGTATCTAGTCTTACGGGAATAAAGGCAGGGCCCAAGAGATTATTTAAATACCTTATAAGAAAGAAGGACTTCTAAAAAACAATTTTCTAACCTGCTAATTTTAAAAACAGGGGTGATTAGTTTGGTAAAAGATATCAAACACGAAAAGTGCATACGTAAAACGTTTGCAAAAACAGAAGATGCTATTGAAATGCCTAACCTTATTAAAGTACAAAAGGACTCTTATGATTGGTTCATAAAAGAAGGTTTAGGAGAAGTATTAAGAGATATTTCACCAATAGTTGATTATTCTGGAAATTTAATACTAGAATTCTTTGATTACTACATGGAAGATACAACTAAATATTCAATCGAAGAAGCAAAAGAAAGAGACACAACATATGCTACAAGACTACATGTAAAAGTAAGACTTATTAACAAAGAAACAGGAGAAATTAAAGAACAAGAAATCTATTTAGGCGATTTCCCACTTATGACAGATACAGGTACATTTGTTATAAATGGAGCAGAAAGAGTTGTTGTAAGCCAATTAGTACGTTCACCAGGATGTTATTATGCTTTTACATACGACAAGACAGGTAAAAAATTATTTACATCAACAGTAATGCCAATAAGAGGAGCATGGCTTGAATATGAAACAGATGCAAATGATGTTTTTTATGCAAGAGTTGATAGAACAAGAAAAATACCTGTAACAATGTTATTAAGAGCAATAGGATTATTAACAGATGAACAAATGGTAGAATTATTTGGTGAAGAACCAAAATTAATGGCTACAATACAAAAAGATACAATTAAATCTCAAGATGAAGCTTTAATTGAAATCTACAAAAAATTAAGACCAGGAGAATTACCAACAGCAGAAGCTGCAAGAAGTTTATTCAATGGATTATTATTTAATCCAAGAAGATACGACCTGGCAAGAGTTGGTAGATACAAATTCAATCAAAAACTTTCATTAGCAACAAGAATAACAAATCAAATAGCATTTGCAGATATTATAAATCCAGAAACTGGAGAAGTATTTGTTGAAAAAGATACAGCAATTGATGCTGAAACAGCAAAAGCTATCCAAAATTCAGGAATTAATATTGTAGATGTAAAAGTTGATGACAAAAAAGTTAGAATAATAGGAAATGGAACTGTAGATATTCATAGTGTTTTAGATATTGACTTTAAAGATTTAAAAATTAAAGAAGAAGTTAACTATGAAGTACTAAAAGACATAATTGAAAATACAGAACCTAAAAACTTATTAAAAGAAATAAAAGAAAGAATAGATGAATTAGTTCCAAAACACATTACAAATGAAGATATAATTGCGTCAATAAACTATATCTTTAACCTAGATCATGGACTAGGAAAAGTAGATGACATAGATCATTTAGGAAATAGACGTGTAAGATGTGTTGGAGAATTACTACAAAATCAATTTAGAATTGGTTTAACAAGATTAGAAAGAATAGTTCGTGAAAGAATGACAATACAAGATTTAGATGTTGTTACACCACAAACTTTAATAAACACAAAACCAATAACATCATCAATAAGAGAATTCTTTGGAAGTTCTCAATTGTCACAATTCATGGATCAAACAAACCCATTATCAGAATTAACACATAAAAGAAGAATTTCAGCATTAGGACCTGGTGGACTTTCAAGAGAAAGAGCAGGATTCGAAGTAAGAGACGTTCACTTTACTCATTATGGTAGATTATGTCCAATCGAATCTCCAGAAGGACCAAACATTGGTCTTATATCTGCAATATCTTCATTTGCAATAATTAATGAATATGGATTTATAGAAACACCATATAGAAAAGTTGATAAGAAAACACATAAATTAACTGACATAGTTGAATATATGCCAGCAGATGTTGAAGAAAAATTTGTTATAGCTAAAGCATCTGAACCAGTTGACAAAAACGGTAAATTCACGAACAAAAAAATAAAAGTAAGAATAGCAGAAGAAATAGCAGAAGTTGAACCTGAAAGAGTTGACTATGTTGATGTTTCACCACAACAATTAGTTTCAGTAGGTGCTGCAATGATACCATTCTTGGAACATGATGATGCTCACCGTGCATTAATGGGTGCAAACATGCAACGTCAAGCAGTTCCACTATTAACAACAGATTCACCAATGGTAGGAACAGGAATGGAATATAGAGCTGCAAAAGACTCTGGAATAATGGTTATAGCAGAAGCAGATGGAACAATAGAAAAAGTTACTGCAGATGAAATAACATTAAAAACTAAAAAAGGTGAACTAAAAACATATAAACTACGTAAGTTCAAAAGAACAAATGGTGGTACTTGTATAAATCAAAGACCAATCGTTGTAAAAGGTGAAAAAGTAAAAGCTGGAGATGTAATTGCAGATGGACCTTCTACAGATAAAGGGGAAATGGCATTAGGTAAAAACGTACTTATAGCATTTGCTACATGGGAAGGTTATAACTACGAAGATGCTGTTTTAATTAGTGAAAGATTAGTAAAAGATGATGTTTATACATCAATCCATATAGAAGAATATGACTGCGAATGTAGAGATACAAAATTAGGACCAGAAGAAATAACTAGAGATATACCAAATGTCGGAGAAGACAGTCTAAAAGACTTAGATGAAAATGGTATAATAAGAATTGGTGCAGAAGTAAGACCAGGAGATATATTAGTTGGTAAAGTAACTCCAAAAGGAGAGACAGAACTAACAGCAGAAGAAAGATTATTAAGAGCTATCTTTGGTGAAAAAGCTAGAGAAGTAAGAGATACATCTTTAAGAGTTCCACATGGAGAAGCAGGAACAATAGTAGATATTAAAATATTTACAAGAGATAATTCAGATGAATTAGGCCCTGGAGTAAATCAAATAATAAGATGTTATATAGCACAAAAAAGAAAAATATCTGTTGGTGATAAAATGTCTGGACGTCACGGAAACAAAGGTGTTGTTTCTAGAATATTACCAGAAGAAGATATGCCATTTATGCCAGATGGTACACCAGTAGATGTTGTATTAAACCCATTAGGTGTTCCTTCACGTATGAACTTAGGGCAAGTTTTAGAAGTACATTTAGGTGCAGCAGTTCGTGAACTAGGATGGAAAATAGCAACACCAGTATTTGATGGTGCAACAGAAGAAGAAATAGAAGAATTACTTAAAAAAGTAGGACGTACACCAGATGGAAAAACAGTATTATATGATGGTAGAACAGGTGATAAATTTGATCAACCAGTTACTGTTGGTGTAATGTACATGTTAAAACTTCACCACTTAGTTGATGATAAAATACATGCTCGTTCAACTGGACCATACTCATTAGTAACACAACAACCTCTAGGAGGAAAAGCACAATTTGGTGGACAACGTTTTGGTGAAATGGAAGTTTGGGCACTAGAAGCATATGGTGCAGCACATACATTACAAGAAATATTAACAGTAAAATCTGACGATGTAGTTGGAAGAGTAAAAACATATGAAGCAATTGTTAAAGGAGAAAATGTTCCAGAACCAGGTGTTCCAGAAAGCTTCAAGGTTTTAATAAAAGAATTACAAAGTTTAGGACTAGATGTAAAACTATATTCAGAAGATAATAGAGAATTAGAATTAAAAGAAAATATTGATGAAGGAATTGATTTTAACTTAGATAGAGACAAATCTTCATTACAAGAAGAAACAGTTCTAGAAAATGATGAATTAGAGAATTCATATATAGAAGAAGATTTAGATGATTCTGAAGAATTATTTGATACAGATGAACTATTATCTGATGAAGAACTTGCAATAGACAATATAGAGAATGATGAAAACTTAACAAAATAAGTATGTTTGAGTTAAAACTCAAACATGAGCTTGACAAAAGCTCCTACATAAATCCAAAATTAATTAAATAAAAATACATTAAGCATGAAAAATAGCATAAAGGAATTGCTCAGCAGTGTAAATTTTAAATGTAAAGATGTATTAAACAATCTAAATAATTATATGTAATCACTAAATTAAAGATGTCATGTACTTCAAAGAGTTATTTCATAAACTCTTGAAGTACACATGACAAATGAAGTGAGGAAAGGAAAAAAAGTGGACGAATTAGAAAACTTTGATAAAATTAAAATTGGTCTAGCATCAGATGAAACTATAAGAATGTGGTCAAAAGGAGAAGTAAAAAAACCAGAGACTATAAACTATAGAACATTAAAACCTGAAAAAGACGGATTATTCTGTGAAAGAATATTTGGACCAACAAAAGATTGGGAATGTCACTGTGGTAAATATAAAAGAGTAAGATATAAAGGAATTATATGTGATAGATGTGGTGTTGAAGTAACAAAAGCTAAAGTAAGAAGAGAGAGAATGGGACATATTGAACTTGCAGCTCCAGTAGCACACATATGGTACTTTAAAGGAATTCCAAGTAGAGTAGCATTAATGCTAGATATCTCACCAAGAAACCTAGAAAAAGTAATATATTTTGCATCATACATAGTAACAGATAAAGGAACATCAGGATTAACTAAATGCCAAATATTAACTGAAAAAGAATATGTAGAATCAGTAGAAAAATATGGAAAAGGTTCTTTCAAAGCTGAAATGGGTGCAGAAGCAATAGAAAAATTATTAAAAGAAATAGACTTAGAAAAATTATCAGCACAATTAAAGAAAGAATTAGAAAAAGCAACAGAACAAAAGAAATTAAAGATTTCAAAAAGATTAGATACTGTAGAAGCATTTAGAATATCAGGAAACAGACCAGAATGGATGATAATGAATGTTGTACCAGTTATACCACCAGAACTAAGACCAATGGTACAATTAGATGGTGGAAGATTTGCAACATCAGACTTAAACGACTTATATAGAAGAGTTATAAACAGAAATAACAGATTAAAAAGATTATTAGAATTAGGAGCACCAGAAATAATTGTAAGAAACGAAAAAAGAATGTTACAAGAATCTGTAGATGCTTTAATAGATAATGGAAGACGTGGAAGACCTGTTACAGGTGCTGGAAACAGACCGCTAAAATCTTTATCAGACATGCTAAAAGGAAAACAAGGTAGATTTAGACAAAACCTTTTAGGAAAAAGGGTTGACTATTCTGGACGTTCAGTTATCGTTGTTGGACCAGAATTAAAAATCTATCAATGTGGTGTTCCAAAGGAAATGGCGGTAGAATTATTTAAACCATTCGTAATGAAAGAATTAGTTGGACGTGGAATAGCACACAATATTAAAAATGCAAAAAGAATGGTAGAAAGATTAAGACCAGAAGTTTGGGATATATTAGAAGAAGTTATAAAAGATCATCCAGTAATGTTAAACCGTGCTCCAACACTACATAGACTAGGAATTCAAGCATTTGAACCAGTATTGGTAGAAGGAAGGGCAATAAAATTACATCCATTAGTATGTACAGCTTTCAATGCTGACTTCGATGGAGACCAAATGGCTATACATTTACCATTATCACCAGAAGCACAAGCAGAAGCAAGATTTTTAATGCTTTCTGTAAATAACTTATTAAAACCACAAGATGGTAAACCAGTTACAGTTCCAACACAAGATATGATTTTAGGAAGCTATTATTTAACAATGGAAGAAGATGGAGAGCCAGGAGAAGGGACATACTTCAAAGATGTTGATGAAGCATTATTAGCATATCAAAATGGAGACTTAGGATTACATGCTAAAATATTTGTAAGAATGTACAAAGAAATAGATGGAGAAGTTAAATGCAAAAAAATCAAAACAACAGTAGGAAGAATTATTTACAATCAAGGAATTCCTCAAGATTTAGGATTTGTAGATAGATCAGATCCAGAAAAAGCATTTGATTTAGAAATAGACTTCCCAGTTATAAAGAAAAATCTAGGAAAAATAGTTGCAAAATGTATAGATAAACATGGATTAAGCGAAGCAGCTGAGGTTTTAGATTATATAAAAGCAACAGGATTCAAATATTCAACAAAAGGTGCTATAACAGTTAGTGCATCTGACGTTACATCACCAAAAGAAAAAGAAGAAATTCTTGCAAGGGCAGATAAAAAAGTAGAAGAAATAGCAAAACAATACAAACGTGGATTAATAACAAACGAAGAAAGATATAACGCAACAATAAAAGTTTGGGATAATGCAACAAAAGAAGTTACAAAAGCAATGGAAGAAAACTTCGATGATATGAATCCAATATACATGATGGCAAGATCTGGAGCCAGAGGAAACATCAATCAGTTAAGACAAATTGCTGGTATGAGAGGTTTGATGGCCGATACTCAAGGTAAAGCTGTTGAAATACCAATCAAAGCAAACTTTAGAGAAGGTCTAGACCCACTAGAATACTTCGTTTCATCACATGGTGGAAGAAAAGGATTAGCAGATACAGCCTTAAGAACTGCCGATTCAGGATACTTAACAAGAAGACTTGTTGATGTAAGCCAAGATATAATTGTTAGAGAACCAGATTGTGGAACAAATGAAGGTATAATTGTAAAAGATATAAAAGATGGAAATCAAGTATTAGAGCCATTAGCAGAAAGACTAGTAGGAAGATATCCATTAGAAGACATCATTGATCCAAAAACAAAAGAAGTAATTGTTGATAAAGATACAATGATGAATGATGAAATAGCAAATAAAATAGTAGATGCAGGAATAACAGAAGTAAAAGTACGTTCATCACTATGTTGTAGAACAGCACATGGTGTATGTGCAAAATGTTACGGTATGGGACTTGCAACACGTGAAGAAGTAAACATCGGAGAACCAGTAGGAATAATAGCTGCACAATCAATTGGTGAACCTGGTACACAGTTAACTATGAGAACATTCCACGAAGGTGGTGTAGCCGGTGGAGATATTACCCAAGGTCTTCCAAGGGTTGAAGAGTTATTTGAAGCTAGAAAGCCAAAGGGATTAGCTATAATTTCAGAAATAGCAGGTAAAGTAAAAATAAAAGAAGATAAGAAAAAGAAAGAAGTTATAGTAACTTCAAAAGATGACTCTAAAACATATACAATACCATTTGGTTCAAAATTACATGTAAAAGATGGAGACGAAATAGTAGCAGGAGAACAAATAACAGAAGGATCTGTAAATCCAAATGAAATACTAGTAATAAACGGAGTAGATGGAGTATATAATTATTTAATTCAAGAAGTTCAAAAAGTTTATAGAAACCAAGGTGTTGATATAAACGACAAACATATTGAAGTAATAGGAAGACAAATGCTTAAAAAAGTAAAAGTAACAGACGCTGGAGAAACAGATATGTTCCCGGGATCTTTAGTAGATATGTATGAATTTGAAGCTAAGAACAAAGAAGCTGAAGAAGCAGGAAAAATGCCAGCAAAAGGAAAACGTGCACTATTAGGAATAACAAAAGCAGCATTAGCAACAGACAGTTTCTTATCAGCAGCATCATTCCAAGAAACAACAAGAGTATTAACAGAAGCTGCAATAAAAGGAAAAGTAGATCCATTAATAGGATTAAAAGAAAATGTTATAATAGGTAAACTAATTCCAGCAGGAACAGGAATGGGAATATACAAAAACACAAAAATAAACACAGAAATAGAAAATACAATAGAAGATGCAGCAAAAACACCAGAAACAAATATGGTAGGATAAAAAAGAGACCTTTAAGGTCTCTTTTTTATGTCTGTTCACATAGGAGAACCTTGACAAAACAGCCTAAAATAGGGTACAATATATATGTTTGATAAAAGGAGAATCTTATGGCCAAAAACAAAAAAGATAAAAAATTTGAAACATTAATTTCAAGGACAAAGATCTATTTAATATTAATAGCAATACTATTAATAATATTATGTATTAATGATACTAGTTATATAGTACCATCTATTGTGATATATGCATTAATAATTATATATTCACTTTGGACAAATAATAAAAGAAGAGATGAGTTAACAAGACATATACAAGATCTTACTGTAAATGTAGATTCAACAGTAAAAAGCTCATTAGTGAATTCTCCATTCCCATTAATATTAATGGAAACATCAGGTAATATAATATGGAAAAGCTCAAAGTTTGTTACAGAATTTGCCAATACAGATATAGTTGGTGTTGTAAAAGGATTAGCAAAAGAAATAAAACTAGACATATTAGAAAGCAAATTCAATAAAGAAGAAATAAAAAATCAATCAATAGAAAGAGAAATAACGATTGGTAAAAAAACATATAAAGTTTTGGGAGAATATGTAAAATCTAAAAAGAAAAAACAAAACGAATATATGATGACACTATATTTTCTAGATAATACAGAAAAATTAAATTTAGAACAAGAATTAAAAGATAAAGAAAATTGTATTGGAATAATAACAATAGACAATTACGAAGAAATGGTGCAAATGTTACCAGACGAAAAGAAATCATTAATATTAGCAGAAATAGAAAAGAACATATATGATTGGACAGCAAATATAGGCGGGCTTCTTGTAAAAACAGATAGAAAGACATATATGTATTTCTTTAATCAAAAGGAATTAGAAAACTTAAAAGAAAATAAATTTGATATTTTAGATAAAGTCAAGGAAATAGATACAGATGAAACAGTTTCATTAACATTAAGTATAGCAGTATCAAATGAAGGTGAAACAAATAGTGATAAATATAAATCAGCCCAAACTGCAATGGATATTGTTTTAGGACGTGGTGGAGATCAAGCAGTTATAAGAGAAAATGAAAAATATACATTCTTTGGAGGAAGAACTCTAGAAGTAGAAAAGAGAACAAAAGTAAAAGCAAGAACAGTTGCAAGAGCCCTAGAACAAATAATATTAGAATCTAAAGATGTAATGATTATGGGACATATTAATGCAGATATAGATTGTATGGGATCAAGTTTAGGAATCTATAGATTAGCAAAAGATTTAGGAAAAGAAGCTTATATAGTAAATAATACAACAGGAGAAACAATAAGCAGTTTTATAGAAGCATTAAAAGAAGAAAAAGAATATAATGATGTATTGTTAAATAAATCAGAAGCATTAAACAAAATATCAGAAGAAACTTTACTAGTAGTAGTAGATACTCATAAGAAAAGTTATGTTGAGGTACCAGAACTATTAGAAAAAACAAACAAGATAGTAATAATAGATCATCATAGAAGAAGTCCAGACTTTATAGAAAATGCAATATTATCATTCCATGAAGTATACGCATCATCAGCAGCAGAGCTTGTGACAGAAATATTACAATATGTTGAAACAAAAGTAAACCTTACAACCATAGAGACAGAAGGGTTGTATGCGGGAATAATGATGGATACAAAGAATTTTACATTTAAAACAGGTGTAAGAACATTTGAAGCAGCAGCATATTTAAGAAAAAAAGGTGTAGATATATTAAGAGTAAAGAAATGGTTCCAAAGTAATTTAGAAAATTACAATTTAATAGCAGAAATAGTAAGAAATGCAGAAATAGTAAAAGAATCAATAGCAATATCAATATATGAAAAAGAAGACAAAAATGCAAATCTTATATGTGCAAAAGCAGCAGATGAATTATTAACAATAAGTGATATAACAGCATCATTTGTATTAGGAAAACAAGGCGACAAAATATGTGTTAGTGGACGTTCAATAGGAGATATAAACGTACAATTAATATTAGAAAAATTAGGTGGCGGTGGTCACATTACAGTGGCTGGAGCACAAATAGAGGGAATGACAATAGAAGAAGCAAAACAAGAATTAATAGCACAAATAAATGAATATTTTTCTGAATAGAAAGGAGATTATTTATGAAAGTAATATTGACACAAGATATAAAAGGGGTAGGAAAAAAAGATGAAATAATAAATGCAAACGACGGATACGCAAGAAACTTCTTGTTTCCTAAAAAAATGGCGGTAGAAGCTAATAAGCAAAATATGTCTTTGCTACAAGGAAGAAAAGACTCTGCAAACTTTAAAAAAGAACAAGATAAAGAAAAAGCAAATGAGCTAAAAGATAAAATATCAAAAATAATGCTAAAAATAAAAGTAAAATCAGGAGAAAATGGAAAAATCTTTGGTTCAATAACATCAAAAGAAATTTCTACAGAATTAAAAAAACAACATAACATAGAAATAGACAAAAAGAAAATAATGTTAAAAGAAGCAATAAAAGAACAAGGAACATTTACAATAGAAATAAAACTATATGAAGGAATAATAGGAAAACTAAAAATAAATATAATAGGATAAAATAATGTAATGCATTGTAGGGGCGGACGACTCTACTGTGTACGCTGTAACTGTAACGAGCATAGCTCGAACAGTTTCATGTGTGTCCGCCCGTCAAATTAAAGAGGTGTGAAAATGGAAATAGGAAAAATACCACCAAGTGATATAGAAGCAGAACAAGCAGTATTAGGAAGTATGCTAACAGATAAAGATGCAACAATAGCAGCAATAGAAGTATTAAAAGAAGATGATTTTTATAGAGAAGACAATAAATTAATATATAGAGCGATTCTAAATCTATATAATAGAGCAGAACCAGTAGATATAATTACATTAAAATCAGAACTTACATCAATGGGAAAATTTGATGCAGTTGGAGGATTAGAATATTTAGCAGACTTACCAGAAAAAGTACCAACAACAGCGAATGTAGAAAGATATATAAAAATTGTAGAAGAAAAAGCAATACTAAGAAATCTAATAAAAACAGCAAACGAAATAATAAGTTTAGGATATGATCCGACAGAAGAAGTAGAAAACATAATGGACAGTGCTGAAAAAAAGATCTTTGATATAATGCAATCAAAAAATCAAAAGGGTTATTCTCCAATAAAAGATGTTTTAGTAGATACTTTTTCACAATTAGAGGTGTTGTATAATCAAAAACAACATATAACAGGTGTTCCTACAGGATTTGCAGATTTAGACTATAAAACAGCAGGATTACATGGCTCAGACTTAATACTTTTAGCAGCAAGACCTGCTATGGGAAAAACAGCATTTGCATTAAACATAGCTACTAATGCTGCAGTAAGAGCAAAAGTCCCAGTTGCAATATTCAGTTTAGAGATGTCAAAAGAACAATTAGTAAACAGGGTTCTATGCGGGGAAGCAATGGTAGATAGCAACAAAGTAAGAACAGGTAAATTAGATGAACAAGATTGGGCAAAACTAGCAAGTGCATTAGGACCACTATCAGAATCAGAAATTTATATAGATGATACTCCAGGTATATCTGTAATGGAAATAAGAGCAAAATGTAGAAAATTAAAACTAGAAAAAAATATAGGGCTAGTTGTAATAGATTACTTACAATTAATACAAGGAAGTAACAAAAGAGGCGGAAGCCGTGAACAAGAAATTTCAGAAATAAGTAGATCATTAAAAATATTAGCAAAAGAAATAAATGTACCAGTAATAGCATTATCACAGTTATCAAGAGCACCAGAACAAAGACCAGATCATAGACCAATGCTTTCAGACTTACGTGAATCTGGAGCAATAGAGCAAGATGCCGATATAGTAATGTTCTTATATAGAGATGACTATTATAATGAAGATAGTGACAAAAAAAATATAGCAGAAGTAATACTAGCAAAGCACAGAGCGGGTTCAACAGGAACAGTAGAATTATTATGGCTAGGAAGCTATACAAAATTTGTTAACATAGACAAAACAAGAGAATAACAAAAAAAGATTTGACTTTTTTTACCAATTAATGTATAATATTTATATAGATACATATGATCTATTAAGAAGTTTAATAATTAAACATTGAGAGCATAAAAAGAACTAGAGTAATGCAGACTCTAGTTCTTTTTATGTACCTTAAATATTAAAATGTTTAAAAAAATCATTTAATAATTTAAGTACATAAATCTTTAAAAGAAGTTTAAATAAATTAAACATTATATCACCTCCTTGAAATAAGAAGGGAGCATAAAGAATTATAATAAATAAACGTAAAATAATATGTCGAAAGTTGTAAAATGTTCATAAATTGACTAAATACCAATAAAATGCTATAATATAGCTTATGGAAGAAAAAATATTAAAAGAGCTTGAGAATATTAATGTACAACTAAAACAAATGAATCAAAGAATATAATTTAATAGAAAATGGAGATAAAGTAATCGTAGGGGTATCAGGTGGACCGGACTCGATTACTCTTTTAGATGTACTTTCAAAAATAAAAAATAAAAATATTATAGATTTTGAAATTATAGTGTGTCATATAAATCACATGATAAGAGAAGAAGCAACAGCTGATGAAGAATATGTAAAAGAATACTGCAGTAAAAACAATATAAAATGTTTTGCAAAAAGAGCCGAAGTAGAAAAATTAGCAAAACAAGAAAAATGCGGAACAGAAGAAACAGGAAGAAAAATAAGATATGAATTCTTTTATGAAATATTAGAAAAAGAAAAAGCAAATAAAATAGCAACAGCACATAATTCGAATGATAATGCAGAAACAGTACTTATGAACATAATTAGAGGATGTGGAACACAAGGATTAAAAGGAATAGAACCTAAAAGAAATAAACTAATACGACCATTAATAGAATGTGAAAGAAAAGAAATCGAAGAATATTGTTTAGAAAATAAATTAGAACCAAGAATAGATAAAACAAATTTTGAGAATAATTATACAAGAAATAAAATCCGAAATATGCTTATTCCGTACATAAAAGAGAATTTTAATCCAAACATAATAGAAAGCATTAATAGATTATCAGACTTATCAAAAATGGAAAATGAATACTTAGAAAACCAAACAAAAAAAGCATATAATGAATTAATACAAGAAATAACTGTAGAAGAAAAAAAGTTAGCAGAAGATGGTAAAACATTACTTGCACTAGACTTAAAAAGATTTAATTTATTAGAAAAAGTTATAAAAAATAGATTAGTGTTATATACTATA
>CAJKDR010000016.1 GCA_905198755.1 uncultured Clostridiaceae bacterium | reverse complement strand
CGTTCCTCCAGTAGCAGGAAGTTTATTATTCTTATTTTTATCACAATTATGTATAAATGTAATGTTCTATTTTGAAGAAAATAGTTATCTTGTTAAAGGATCTATATTAAGTGCTGTTTTAAATATTGTTTTAAATTTTATACTTATTCCTGTTTTGTTTATTCCTTCATTTTCTAGTGATGTTTTGAATAATGCTGAAGATAATGTTTCTAATTCTTTTAGTTTTACTTTGAGTGATAGTGGTCTTGTTTGGCCTACTCCTGGTTATACTAGAATTAATTCTTATTTTGGTAAGCGTAGCTCTCCTACTAAGTTTGCTAGTTCTTTTCATCAAGGTATTGATATTGGTGCTCCTGCTGGTAGTAATCTTGTTGCTGTTTGTGATGCTCGTGTTACTTCTCTTGGTTTTCAAGGTTCTGGTGGTTATAGTATTGTTTTGAAGTCCAATAATCTTTCTTTTGTTTATCATCATGTTGATCCCAATTATATTGTTAGTATTAATGATGTTGTTAAAGCTGGTCAAATCATTGGCAGGGTTGGTCCTAAATATGTTTATGGAGTTAGCAATAATCCTTATAAAGATTCTTCTGGCAAACCTACTAATGGTGCTAGCACACGGTCCTCACTTGCATTTTACAATAAAAAAAGACGGCAAAGCCGTCAATCCTTTAGATTATTTTTAATTACATGTCTTCGTCATCTTGTTCTTCATCATCTTCATCGTGTGAACAATCATGATGACATCCTGAACATCCATGTCCGCAACCACTTTCTTCTTCGTCATTCCAATCTAGTTCTATTACATTGTTGCATTCTGGACAGATAACTGATTTTTTTAGTTCATCATCTACATCTATATTAAATTCTGCATCACAGTATGGACATACTATATCTAAATCATATTCTTCATCTTCTACATAGAAATCTTTTTGAATTCTATCTATTCTTTCTTGTACTTCATTCATTTTTTCTTCTAATACTGAATATTTAGCACTTATTATATCTATTTTGTCTGAGCATACTGCTTCCAATTCTTCTAGTTCATCTGCAAATACTTCATATAATTCTAATACTTTTGTTTTTGCAAATTCTATATCTTTTTCATCTTTGAAGTTATTTTCTATTTCTGAAAGTATTGCTTTTACTTTCTCTTGTAATTCTTTCATAGAAATTCTCCTTATACTCTTTCCATATATTCACCAGTTCTTGTGTCTATTTTTATAACATCTCCGATGTTTACAAATAGTGGAACTGATATTTCATAACCATTTTCTAGTGTTGCTGGTTTTCCTGATGTTGTTGTTGTATTTCCACTAAATCCTGGTTCTGTATATGTAACTTCTAATTCAACGAACATTGGTGGTTCTACTGAAAATACTTTTCCTTTGAATGATAATATTTTTACTGACATATTTTCTTTTATGAATTTCAAACTATCTCCTAATTGTTCTTTATTTAAAGGCATTTGTTCGTATGTTTCGTTATCCATAAAGTAATATAATTCACCATCATTATATAAGTATTGCATTTCTCTTTTTTCTATTTCTGCACCTTGTAATTTTTCTGATGGGTTGAATGTTTTTTCTATAACTGATCCATTTATTACATTTTTTAGTTTTGTTCTAACAAATGCTGCTCCTTTTCCTGGTTTAACATGTTGGAACTCTACTACCTTATATACTGAATTATCTAATTCAAATGTTGTTCCGTTTCTTACATCTCCTGCCATATATACTTCTGCCATAAAATCTACCTCCATATTATTATATTAAATCTTTATTATTTTATACCAAAATTGCTATAAAATCAAGGTTTTTATTAATATTTTACATAATTTTCTTATGTTTCTTGTATTTCGTATTCATATACACATACTATCTTTGTTTTTGTTTCGATATCATTTATATCTTTATTTATTCTAAATACTTTTTGTTTTTTTAGTTTTATTTTATACATACTCATGTCTATTAATACATTATCACTTATATTCATTCCTTTTGGTAATGTATTATTTACATTATCATAATACATTATATTTGTATTATATATTATATTCATTCCTTCTTTTATGCTTAGTTTATATAAGTTGATTTTTTCGTTTTGCTTATCTGTTTCTTCTATTGCATTTATTGGATTTATATGAAATTGTGCTATATGTTTTGTGTTTAGTTTTTCTTCTGATGTCATATATAGATTTATGTCTGTAATTGCTTTTATCTTTTTTAATGCTTTTTCTAGTGATTCATAACATTCTTTTATTTTATCTTCATATTCTTCTAGTTGCATATTTTTAGAAATGTCTAATATTTTAAATTTGTCTTTTTTTACTTCCCTATGTTTTTTATTTGCTAATATACTTATTTTTGTTTTATCTTCTTTAACATTTCCAAATATATCGAAGTTTTCTGAGTTGAATAATACTATTTCTTGTTCTGCTTCTTTTTTTAGTTTATCAAATACTTCTGAATTTATTTCTTTTTCTTCTTTAATTTTATTTAAATCATCTATTATTTCTGTTGATGCTATATATACAGAATCACATTCTTTTCTTGTTAGTTTATCTCTTTGTAGCTTGTCTGCCTCAATTCCTAAATCTTCAAAGTCTTCTTCATAATTAAATGTTTTCTTTAATTTTGGTTTTTCTTGTTTTTTTTCTTTTTCCTCTGTTCCTGGATTCAATCCTGGTGCTTCATCTTTGTTTGCAAATTTCCAAAATTCAAATATACTTTTTTTATGTTCTTCTATTTTTTCTATATATAATGTTGCATTTTTTATTTTATTATCTAGGCTTTTTATTTTATCTTCCAAAGCCTTTACATCTGAGTCTATGTTTTTTATTTTTATTTGAATCCTATCTAATTCAACACATATTTTTATTAGATCTTCTATTGTATAATATTCTTTTTCTTCTATTATTTTATTTGTTATGTCTTTTTCTATTTTTATTTCTTCTTTTATTTTTTTGTTTTTCTTGTCTTGTTTTGATTTTGTTTTTACAAATTTTCCATTTTTATTTTTAAAGAAATATCTTATTCTTCCAAATACTGATGTTCTACATTCTAGATATGTTGCAACTTGCTTTTCTCTAAACAAGTATTCTAGATTTTTTTCTTTTTCTTCTGCTCTTAATTTTTCTAATTTGATATCATCTTTTTCTTTTTTATCGAATATTTCTTGTAATGTTTTTGCATATTTTTTATATTCATCTTTTATAAATTTGGATAATCCTTCATATGTTATTAGTTTTGAATTATACTCAAATACTAATTCTCCGTCTTCGCCTATTTGTGTATCAAATTTATAATAATGTGGCAATTCTGTTTGTAGTATAAATAGTGCTTTTACTAATTTATAAAATCTATTTGCTTCTTCTTTTGTTTTTAATGAATTTTTAAACCATGTTTTTATTTTATCATATACAATTGTTGTTCCAACAACATGCATAACAAGTTCATTATCGTCATCAAAAACTTCATATATTTGTGGCCATTCTTTTGAAAATAACCATATGTATTTTTCCAAGTCTGATATTTCTGATTTTTTCAAATATCTTCTTGTATAATCTACACCATTTACTGGTACAAATATTAATTCATCTTTTCCTGTTTTCTGTGCTTCTATTTGTTTTTTTAATAAGTAAAAGAAACAACTGTAGTCTAAATCTTCTATTGTTACTAACATGAAATATTTACCTGTATATTCTGAATAATATATTTGCCAAAGATAATTATTTGTGTATTTTATTTTAAATGGTTCTTTTTTGTTTAGTTCTTTTTGTTGTTCTTCTATTTTTTCTATTTCTTCTTTATTAATATGCTCTGCCATTTTTAAAAAGTTTGCATATTTTATGATATTTTCTTCGTTTTCTGTATCAAGATATTGTGCTAATGGTTCTGCTTCTGAATATTTTTCTACTATTGTATTTAATCTATTTTTTGGAGTTAATAATATTTGTATATCTTTTAAATGTATGTGTCTATATACTTTAAACGTATTTTCTTCATATGTTTTACTAGGTTTAAAGTCCACATCTTTATACTCTAGCAAAAATTCTGGGATTTTTTCTAAGTCTAACCCTATGTATTTTAAGTTATTTGCTATTAATTCTTTTTCATTAGTATCTTTAGGCATCTTTAGTCCTCCAAATTTATTTTTTACATTTGTTAGTATATCACAACTATTCTTTATTGTACAAGAAAAGTTATATAAATTTATACTTTTTTCTTTATTTTTTTCATTCTTTATGATAGAATAATGTCAAATAATTTAGATTTTTCTTAAGGAGGGTTTCAAATGGAATTTAAAAAATGTGAACGTTGTGGTTGTTTTTTTGCTTCTAATGATAATGTTTGCTATAATTGTTTAACTAAAGATAGATTTGAAATGTCTAAATTTAAAAACTTTATCGAGGAAAATAATATAAACCGAATAAATTCTTTAAGTGATTTATCTGTTCAAACTGGAATATCTCAAAAGAATCTAAATAGATTTTTAGGATATGAAGATTTTAACAGTATTTCTGAACAATTTAATTTAAAATAACGAATAAAAAAACTTTCGCATATGCGAAAGTTTTTTATTTTCCATAATTCTTTATTTCTTCTTTTATATTTGAAATAAATTCTTCTAATTTTTGTGCTCCTATGTCTCCTTCTTTTCTTGAACGTACACCTACAGCATTTGCTTCTTTTTCTTTGTCTCCTACTATTAACATATATGGTGTTTTTGATAATTGTGCTTCTCTTATTTTATATCCTATTTTTTCTTCTCTGTCATCTACTTCTACTCTTATTCCTTCTTTTAAAAGTTCTTGTTTCACTTTATTTGCATATTCTACATGAGCATCTGCTATTGGTAATACTTTTACTTGTGTTGGTGCTAGCCATGTTGGTAAGTTTCCTTTTGTTTCTTCTAATAAGAATGAGATAAATCTATCTGATGAACCTAATATCGCTCTATGAATTACTACTGGTCTGTGTTCTGCTCCATCTTTTCCTACATATGTTAAATCGAATCTTTCTGGTAATGCAAAGTCTAATTGACATGTTGGTATTGTTACATCATGTCCTAGTGCTGATTTTATTTGTATATCTATTTTTGGTCCATAGAATGCTGCTTCTCCTTCTGCTTCGTAGAAATCTATATTTAATTCTTTTAGGATTTCTCTTAATTGATTTTCTGCTGTTTCCCACATTTCATCATTATCAATGTATTTTTCTTTATTGTTTTTATCTCTTAAAGAAAGTCTAAATTCAAATTTATCAAATCCAAAGTCTTTTTTCCAAACTTCAAATATCAATTTTAATACGTTTCCAACTTCTTCTTTTATTTGATCTGGTCTTACAAATAAGTGTGCATCATTTTGGCACATTTGTCTTACTCTTTCTAATCCGCAAACTGCTCCTGAGTCTTCATATCTGAAATCGTGTGCTAGTTCTCCTATTTTTATTGGTAAATCTCTGTATGAATGTAGTTCACTTTTATATATTAACATATGATGTGGGCAGTTCATTGGTCTTAATACTAATTCTTCATTATCCATTTTCATTATTGGAAACATATCATCTTTATAATGATCCCAATGTCCACTGATTTTGTATAAATTTGTTGTTGCTAAACTTGGTGTGTATACATGGTGATATCCTAATGCTAATTCTTTATCTTGTATATATCTTTCTAATATTCTTCTTATTGTTGCTCCATCTGGTAAGTATATTGGTAATCCTGCTCCTACTAATGGATGTGTCATAAATAAGTGCAAGTCTTTTCCTATTTTTCTATGGTCTCTTGCTTTTCTATCTTCAAGTATTTGCATATATTCTTCTACCATGCTTGCTTTTGGGAATGATATTGCATATATTCTTTGCAACATTTTATTGTGTTCGTCGCCTCTCCAATAAGCTCCTGATGATGATAATATTTTTACTGATTTTACTTTTCCTGTGCTCATTAAATGTGGTCCTGCACATAAATCTACAAATTCGCCTTGTTTATAAAATGATATTACTTCTCCTTCTGCTAAATCTTCAATTAATTCTACTTTGTAATCTTCATTTTTTTCTTTCATAAGCTTTATTGCTTCTGCTTTTGGTAATTCAAATCTTTCTATGTCTAAATTTTCTTTTATTATTTTTTTCATTTCTTCTTCTATTTTCGTTTTATCTTCTTCTGTAAATGGTTTTTCTACATCAAAATCATAATAGAATCCTTCATCTATCGCAGGACCTATTGCAAGTTTTACATCTGGGAACAATCTTTTTACTGCTTGTGCCATTATATGTGATGTTGTGTGCCAATAAGCTTTTTTTCCATCTAAGCTATCAAATGTTAATATATTTAGTGTACAATCTTTTTCTACTACAAATCTTAAATCTTTTACTTCTCCATCTACTTCTCCACAAGTTGCTACCCTTGCTAAGCCTTCACTTATACTTTTTGCAATATCTAATATTGACATTGCTTTTTCAATTTCTTTTACACTTCCATCTTTTAATGTAATTTTAATCATAAAAATTCCTCCTTTTTATTTTTTGTTGTCGTTGTCTGCTATTACAAGGTAATTTTATATTATAAAAAATCGAAATAAATTTCACTCGGGCGGACAGTGTCGTCCGCCCATACATAAGACAATTTACTACAATTTTCTATTATACAAAAAACTCCTATGAATAGCTAAACTACTATTCATAGGAGTGCATTATTTACACGGTTCCATCCTATTTTTTACTTAATTAAAGATTATAACGTTATCAACGTCTAGTTTTTGCTAGAGACTATTGAGGTAGTTTTTCAGAAACGTTTTTCTGTAATGATTCTCAGCGTATCATCATTACTCTCTTTAGATAACCTTTATCTTACTTTGTCTCAATATTGTTTTTTTAACTATTATGTAACTATTTTAACACATATTTTTAAAAATGTATACACTTAATTTAATTTTTTTAGGTTTCTATTATTTTTTTCTAATTGTTTCAAGCTCTTTTTGGGTGTAGGCAAATCTTCTGGCATTGTTCCGGCCAGCTTCTTTAATAGCCTTTCTAACTATTCTTCCTATTTTATTATGGGTATCACAGGCTTTCTTTTCAGTTTCAACTTTATCTCTTTTTAATCTTGATTCTGTCTGTGTAATACGAAATAAATTAGCTGCAAGTTCTTCACTTCCCATATTATCCAAAATATCTTCTCTATATCTTAATCCTTTTCTTTTAGCAATATCATCAGCGGTTTCCCCATTATACAAACCTTTATATCCACTATTATGAAATTTGTCAAAATTTTTAACGCCTGCTTTTTTTGCAGTTTGATTAAGTGAATAGTTTCCTTTTCTTGTTAAATTTCTTTGATAAAATCTCTTTTCATCTTCTGTTAATGAACTATATTCTTTTTCACTAATTTCTTGTTTTCTAGTTTGAATAGCAAAATATGTTTGTGCAAGAGCTATAATTTTTAATCTTGGATTTGCATTTTGAGCTATAAGATAACAAGCATATCTTGTTAACTTATAATCTATTTGTTCTCTTTTCGCACCAGAACCTATTTCTACCATTTTGTTGCTGACAACGAAATGGTCATTGTCATTTATTTCAGAGTTTTGGCAAGCTATCTTTGCTTTTTCAATTACTGCATCAAAATATCTCCAATCTTTATAACTCAAGACTTTCATAAGTTCTCTAGCATACCAAAACTCAACACCATTTTCATCAACATGTTTTATATCTTCAAATGATTTATTACTTTTTTCTATATTATTCAATAATATCATCTCCATTTCATAATATTTTATTTTTATATTTCAAGAATCATTATAAAACATTTGTTTGTAAAAGTCAAGTGTAAAAAACTTTAAATTCATAAATTATTGATTCTCTCTTAATTTTATATTAAACTAAATGTATTAATTTTTTAGGAGGTAATTAATTTCCATTATGCATTGCAATATGGAACAGTGCAAAAACAAATATTTCAATAAAACTGAAAGGAGTTACTACTATGGCATTGAAATTTTTTGGTAGAGGTTCTGGCTTTTCTGATGAGCATACTTCTGCCTACTTTATCACTGTAGACAAAGAAATGGTCATAATTGACTGTCCTGTTTCAACTTTTCAAAAGCTGAAACGCATTGACTTATCGAGTTATAAAAAGTTTTATCTTCTTATAACTCATACCCATGGTGATCACATTGGAGGACTTGGTTTATTTGTACAGTATACTTTCTTTACTCTCAAAAAGCCTGTCACTATTGTAGCACCATCTAAATCTGTTGCTAATGATATTTCAGCACTTCTCACTATTGAAGGTAATGAGCCTTCTTGGTACGAACTCATAACAGTATCAGCTTTAACAAATAAAGAGTGGTTTTGCGACTGCGTTCTTACAAAGCATTCTCCTCAGCTTGAGAATAAATGCTTTGGTTATCATCTTATCATTGATGATACAAATGTTATATATACGGGAGATACCTCAACATTGCAACCGTTCTTACATTATTTAACAGACGGCTCTGTGTTATATGTTGATACCTCTATATATTATGGTATGATTCACTTAAAGTTAGAAGATGCTTTAAATGATTTCATTTCATTTATCAAGAGAGGTATCAAGGTTTATCTTATGCATTTGGATGATGTTTCTGAAGCCCAAAGAATTGTTGCAGATTACCCTAACATTGAAGTCGTAGCACTCGGTTAAAAAGTAGGCAAACTATCGTAATTGATAGTTTGCCTTAAACTTTGTCAATGGGGACGGAGTTATTTGACAAGGTTGTCAAAATTCTCCGTCCCCATTGACCATAAATATATAAAAAAGATTATTCGGGATACATCCCAAATAATCTTTTAGAGTTTAATTGTTTTTTAAAGGTCATTTAATCTTTGGAAGAAAATTTTCCGACTTTCTCTTTCCTTTTTTTCATCCTCAACAAAGTCCCCATTTGTTTCTGCTGCTTTAACAATTTCAGCAAAATCAGATTTTAATATTTCGACCAACTTATCAAAGTCAATATTTTTTTTAGAAATGTATTCCTCAAATTTAGAACTGCCCAAATCTTCACGAAGTTTCCTAAAAGTAGGACCAGGATGATAAAGTGGATCAAATACTCGAACTTCTATAACACTATTAATCATTTCAGTCAAGTATCTCTTTCTTGCCAAAGATGCTTCTTCAGTATCAATGCCATACAAAGAGTTATAACAGTATTGTACTGCTTTCTTGTCTTCTGGATTATCAATATAGCGCTCTCCACCACAATTAGCCCTATGCTCTATATTCGCAAAGCAATTTAAAATTGCAATCTTGATAGTAAGAGCATATTCCTCAGGAAAATCAATCTTCTTACAGACCTTCACAAGCTCTCTTGCTGGTGCAATCCAATTGTAATCAGATTTGCTATCTTCGATTACTCGTTCGCACAGTTGCTTTGCAGTCATCCGATATATTTCACCATGATGACCAGTAACACTGTACTTTGTTTCAAAAAAACTCATAGTTTTTCCTCCTTATTACTTTTATTGAAGTATTATTTTTTACGTATAAAACTAAAAAGTTAGAGGAAATTCCTCTCACTAATTAGTGAAAATAGGGTAAACGACACAGGTTTTACCTATATCGCATTATATTATATAGTATTTAACATAAAATTGCAAGCAAAACTATTTATGTCCGAGTCCCACCTGTTTATTTTATATAATAAGAACATAGCATAAAGCTATGTTCTTTTGTTCTGGTGCCGGTGGTGGGGCCACTCGCACTCGCGTCACAAAAATAGTCCACTGGACTATTTTTACCTTCGTTCAGCCTGGCTTTAACCAGTCTGAACTTGGCATGTTCCTTTTCGAGCCCCACCTGTTTATTTTACATGATAAGAACAAAGAATAATACAGAAACGCCTCCGACTGCGCAGAAACATTTTTATTTATTCAATATTCTTTATTCTCTATTCTTTGAGCCTTGCAAAAGGCGTTTCTGGTGCCGGTGGTGGGACTCGAACCCACACGCCATTGCTGACAACAGATTTTGAGTCTGTCCCGTCTACCAATTTCAGCACACCGGCATTTAAAAATAAATATGTTTATATATTAACATATTTATTTTTATTTATCAATGTTTTTTCTTTATTTTTTCTTTTTTCTTTTGTTATTATAGCATGATAACAAAGCCGGATTCATTCCGCTCGGGCGGACACACATGAAAAAAAATAGTACTTTATAGTACTATCTCTTTTTTGGTGGCTTCAAGTGGAATCGAACCACTGACACGAGGATTTTCAGTCCTCTGCTCTACCAACTGAGCTATGAAGCCGTTTTTTCGTTTAAATAAAAAAATGGCGACCTGGAACGGGCTCGAACCGTCGACCTCTAGCGTGACAGGCTAGCGTTCTAACCAACTGAACTACCAGGCCGTAAAAAAATGGTGGGCACAACAGGGCTCGAACCTGTGACCCCCTGCTTGTAAGGCAGATGCTCTCCCAGCTGAGCTATGCGCCCATTTCTTTTCGACGAAATCTAGTATACTAGATTTTATATAATATGTCAATACATTTTTTGAATTTTTTTGATTTTTTTACAAGATTTTTATATTTATATAAAAATCCTGCTCGGGCGGACACACATAAAATAATTTGTTATACTTTTCTATTATAATACAAACTGGAACTGTTTGAGTAATACTCTCTACAGTTCCAGTGTTTTTATTTATTTTAACATATCTACTGCTCTTCTTAGTTGTGTATCATCTTTTCTTTCTAAATTGTATGTTCCTGCTACATTATCTGGTAAGTTTACTTCTTCATTAGGTGTTATTCCTACTTTGTTTATTTTGTTTCTATTTGGTGTATAGTATTCTTCTGTTGTAATTTTTATTCCACTTCCATCACTTAATGTTAATAGTTCTTGTATTACTCCTTTGCCATATGTTTTTGTCCCAACTATTTTTGCTCTATTGTTGTCTTGCAATGCTGATGCAAATATTTCTGATGCACTTGCTGTGTTTTCATTTACCAATACTACTACAGGTATCTTTATACTTGATTTATTTTTTGCTTTTTCTACAACTTCTTTTTCGTTTTTATCTTTTGTTATCATTAGTACACTATCTTTATCTAATAATTTATCTAATATATCTAAAGCTTCATCTACTATTCCTCCGCCATTATTTCTTAAGTCTATAATTAATGATGTTACTTTCTTTTCTTTTAGCTCATTATAATTTTCTTGAAATTCTTTTGCACATCCATCATCAAATGATTGTATGTTTATATATCCAATATTTCCTTCTAACACTTCTGATTTCATTGGGTATAAATCTATATTTTTTCTTTCAACTTCAAATGTTAGCGTTTCACCATTTCTTTCTATTTCTAAATTTACTTTTGTTCCTTCTTTACCTTTTATATATGTTGAAATTGTTTCAAAATCGTCTGCTGTATATTCTTTGCCATCAACTTTTTTTATTATATCTCCTGTTTTTATTCCTGCTGTTTCTGCTGGTGAACCTTCTATAGGTGATACTACTACTATATTGTTGTCTTTAGAATTTTTAGCCATATATATTCCTATTCCAACATAATTTCCTTCTGTTTCTGCTTTAAATTCTTCCATTTCTTTTTGGGTAAAATATTCTGTATATTCATCATCTAATCCGTCTACATAACCTTTTATTGCACCATCTTCTAGTTTACTTTCATCTATTTCACCAACATAATCTTTTTTTAAGATTCTTTTTATATTATTAATTTTGCTATTTAGTTCATAATTGCTAGAAAGAAATGTTCCTTTATTTTCTCCTGAAAATGTTTTATACATTATTGCAGTTGTTATTATAAAAGTAATTAGTGCAACTACTATTATTAACATTATCGTTCTATAGATTTTTTTACTTTTTTCTTTATTCATTAATTTTCTCCTTTATATAATGTATATTACAAAAATGAGGGTTTATACCCTCATTTTATTATCCTTTTACATAAGATATTGGATTTACTGGTGTACCATTTTCCCAAACTTCAAAATGCAAATGATTTCCTGTTGAATATCCTGTACTTCCTACTCCCATTATTGTTTGACCTTTTGATACATTTTGTCCAGCACTAACTCTTATTGAGCCATTTTGCCCATGTTGGTATAATGTAACAATTCCTCCACCATGATCTACTATAATAAAATTTCCTCTTGCTATATTATATCCTGTTTGAATTACCTTTCCATCTAATGCTGCTACTATTGCTGCGCCTCCGTGTGCCCCTATATCAATTCCCTTATGATTTGTACTTCCAACTCCTCCTGGTGAATTTCTACTACCAAAATATGATGTTATTCTTGTTGATGATGGACATGGCCAAAGCATTTTTCCTCCAACAAATTTTGTGTTACTTGAATAACTACTTTGTGAAGCTTTTTTTGCTGCTGCATCTATTTGTGCAATTGCTTTATTGTAGCTATCAATTTTATCTGATAGTTCTTTTTCTTCATCTGATAATGCCGTAACTTTGTTTTGTTTTTGTACTTTTTGATTATTTAATAATACTTGTACTTTTTCTTGTTCTGCTTTCTTTGTTTTCAAGTCTTTTTGTTTATCTTCTAGTGATTGTTTATCTTTTTCTATTTTTGTTTTTTGATTATCTATACTTGTTAATAAATCAGAATCATTTTCTAGTATTTCTGATACTAAAAAATAATTAGATAAAAAGTCTGAAAAACTACTTGAATTTAGTAAAACATCCAAAAATGTTGTTTCGCCAGCTTCATATTGAGCAGATATTCTATCTTTTAATAGTTTTTCTTGTTCTGTATATTTTTTTTGTGTTTCTTCAAGTTCTTTTTTCAAATTATCTATATCTTTAGAAAGTGTTGTTAGTTCATCTGATAAATCATCTAATTTATCTTGATTATCATTTATAGATACATTTAAAGTTTCTATTTCTTGCATTGTTGCTGATTTTTCAGCAGATACTTCTTTTTTATTTTCCTGTGCTTCTTCTTTCTTTTTTTGAAGTTCTGATTTTGTTTCTGCAAAAACACTAGCACTTAAGCTAAAAATCAAAATCATCGATATTAAAACACTTACTACTTTTTTTGCCATTTGTTTATACCTCCAAATATTTTCTCATTGATAAGGCACTTCCTATTACACCTATACCAATACCTAGAGCTAAATATACCAATATAATTAATGTAAACATATCACTAAATCCTACTAATGTTATTCCTAAACTTGTTATTAAACTTGATTCCATTAGTTTAGCTGCTACTACTTTATATATTCCTCCAACTAGCAGAACTGATATTCCTGCTGATATGATTCCTATTATCATACCTTCTACAATAAAAGGCCATCTTATAAATGAATTTGTTGCTCCAACATACTTCATTATTGATATTTCTCTTCTTCTTGCATACACTGTAAGTTTTATTGTATTTGCTATTATAAATATAGATCCAATTATTAATGCTATAAGTATAGCTGCTGTAACTATTCTAACTCCATTTGCTATACCAATTAATTTTGTTATTGTTTCGTTACTACTTGTTATTCTTTTTATATTATCTAATTGATTTATTTGTGATTCTACTTTGCTTGCTAATTTTAAGTCTGTTAATGTTACCTTGTATGATGCTGGTAAAAAGTTGTTTTTTTCATATCCTGCTAATAAATATGATTTTTCTCCAACTTTTTCTTGCATAATATCTAATGCTTCATCTTTTGATACAAATGTAATTTTGTTAACACCTTCTATTTGTTGTAGTTGTTCACCTACTTTTGTTATTTCTTCATCTGTTGCATCATTTTTTACAAATACTTGTATTTCTTGAGATGATTCTACTGTATTCATAACATGATTTACATTTTCACCAATTATGAAGAATAATCCAAACACTAACATTGATATACACATTACTAGTATTGCGGAAAATGTAGACTTTTTGTTTTTGAATACGTTTCCTAAACCTTCTCCTATTAAATAACTAACTATATTAAACTTCACTATCGTACCCACCTTTTTTACTATCTCTAACTATAACGCCTTTATCTATTTGAATAACTCTTTTTTTCATTTTATCAACTATGTCTTTAGCATGTGTTGCCACAACAACTGTTGTTCCTCTCATATTGATGTCATTCAATAAATTCATAATATCCCATGCTGTATCTGGGTCTAAGTTTCCTGTAGGCTCATCTGCAATAAGCATTGATGGATTATTTACTAAAGCTCTTGCTAATGCAACTCTTTGTTGTTCTCCTCCTGATAATTCATTTGGATACATTTTTGCTTTTCCACTTAATCCAACTAATGATAATACCATTGGAACTTGTCTTCTTATATGCCTTGGTGTTGCTTTTACTATGTACATTGCAAATGCAACATTTTCATATACTGTTTTATCTGGTAATAGTCTAAAGTCTTGGAATACAACCCCCATACTTCTTCTTAAGAATGGAACTCTTGATTTTTTTAAAAAAGTTGTATCTCTTCCGTTTATAATTATATTTCCTGATGTTGGTTCTTCTTCTTTTAGTATAAGTTTTATTAATGTTGATTTTCCTGAACCTGATGTTCCTACCAAAAATGCAAATTCACCCTTGTTTATTTTAAAATTTGCATTATGTACCGCTTCTGTACCTGTTGAATATGTTTTTTTTACATTTTTAAACTCTATCATTTTAAAATTTCATTCCTCTCATAGTTGTAAAATATGTTTCAAATATCGAAACAATTTTACAGTATAATCATAACAATATTCTATGTTTTTTTCAAGTCTTTTTATAAAAAAAATACAGGTAATTTTTGGTTTCCTGTATCTTTTTGAATTTATTTATTTTTTTTGATTTCTTCCACAATATCTTTTGATGTTATTTTAAAATATTTCATTAATTCTTCAGCTTTTCCAGATGTTCCAAATTCATCTTTTATTCCCATTCTTACTACTTTTTTAGGATATTCTTCTGATAAAACTTCACATACTGCTGTTCCTAGCCCACCAATTATATTATGGTCTTCTATAGTTATTATTTTATTTGTTTCTTTTGCTGATTTTATTATTATTTCTTTGTCGATAGGTTTTATTGTATGCATATCTACTACTCTAATATTTATTCCTTCTTTTGCTAACTCGTCTTTTGCTTTTAGTGCTTCTATAACGGTTACTCCTGTTGCTATAACTGTAGCATCTGTTCCATTTCCAAATTGCTTTCCTTTTCCTATTTCAAATTTTTCATTTTCATCATATATTACTGGTGTTGCTAATCTTGATAGCCTTAAGTATACTGGTCCTTGTATTTTTGATATTTCTTTTACTGCCCATTTAGTTTGTGTGTCATCTGATGTTGAGATTATTGTCATATTAGGCAATGTTCTCATCATGCTTATATCTTCTAACATTTGATGTGTTGCACCATCTTCTCCCACTGTTATTCCAGCATGAGTTGCACAAATTTTTACATTTAATTTTGGATAACATATGCTATTTCTTATTTGATCATATGCACGTCCTGCTGCAAAAACTGCAAATGTACTTGCATATGGTATTTTTCCCATTGTTGACATTCCTGCTGCTGTTGACATCATATCTTGTTCTGATATTCCCATATCAAAAAATCTTTCTGAAAATTCTTTTGCAAAAAGTTTTGTTTTTGTTGCTCCCGATAAATCTGCATCTAAAACCACTATATCTTTATTTTCTCGTCCTAGTTCCAGTAGAGCTTCTCCATAACTTTGTCTTGTAGCAATCTTTTTATCTAAATTCATATTTATCTTCCTTTCATTTTTATGATAATTCTTTCATTGCTTGTGTATATTCTTCTTCTGATGGTGCTTTTCCATGCCAATCAACTTGATTTTCCATAAAAGATACACCTTTTCCTTTTATTGTTTTTGCAATTATTACTGTTGGTTTTCCTTTTATTTCTCTTGCTACTTCAAATGCATTTATTATTTCTTCATAATCATGTCCATCTATATTCATTACTGTAAACCCAAAACTTTTGAACTTTTCAGCTATTGGCTCTGAATTCATTACTTCTTCTATTGTTCCATCTATTTGTAAGTTGTTATTATCTACAATTAAACATAAATTATCTAATTTGTATTGTGCTGCTGACATTGCTGCTTCCCATATTTGTCCTTCTTCTATTTCGCCATCTCCTACTAAGCAATATACTCTTATTCCTTTTTTATCTAATTTAGACATCATTGCAATACCATTCGCAACAGACAATCCTTGACCTAAAGAGCCTGTCGACATGTCTACACCTGGTATATGTTTCATATCTGGGTGCCCTTGTAGATAACTTCCTAGTTTTCTAAATTTTTTTAAATCCTCTTTTGGAAAATATCCCTTTTCTGCTAACACCGCATATAAAGCTGGTGATGCATGTCCTTTTGATAGTATAAATCTATCTCTATTTTCGTCTTTGGGTTTTTGTGGATTTATATTCATTTCATAAAAATATAATACTGATAGTATATCTGCAATTGATAATGCTCCTCCTGGATGTCCTGATTTTGCACTATATACTTCTTCTATTATATCTTTTCTTATTTCTTTTGATATCTTTTCTAATTCTTCAATATTAGCTTTCAAAATATCACTCTCCTTACAATATTTAATATATCATAACAATAAAAAAAATACTATATTTTTTCATTTATTATTTGATTTATGCTAATATTTAT
>CAJKDR010000015.1 GCA_905198755.1 uncultured Clostridiaceae bacterium | reverse complement strand
ATTTACATCATATGCATTTTTTATTTTGTTACCATCTATTGATATTATTTTATCACCAGATTCTATTCCAGCTATTTTTGCCGAATAATTATCTATCGCATAATCAACTTCATTTGATGCAATTTTTGCTGTACTAGATATTAATATAAAATATACTAATAATCCAAAGATTATATTTACTAATCCACCTGCTAGTACGATTGCAATTTTTTTAGGTATACTTGTATTACTAAAAGAACCCTCTGTATCAGAGCGTTCTTCTTCGCCTTCTAGACTTACAAATCCACCTAACGGTATTAAATGTAATGCATATTTTGTTTCACCTTTTTGCTTACTAATTAGAGTTGGTCCAAATCCTATTGCAAATTCATTTACTTTTACTTTGCACATCTTTGCTACAATAAAATGTCCACCCTCATGTATTAATACTAAAAATCCTAATAAGAAAATTATTTTTATTGCACTTATAAAAAAACTAAGCAATTAAGTTCCTCCTAAATTATATAAACATTAATAATATATATGCAAAAGGTGCAATAAATATTAGACTATCTATTCTATCTAATATTCCACCATGCCCTGGAATTAAATTACTAAAATCTTTAATTCCAACAAATCTTTTTATACTTGATGCTGAAAAATCTCCAAATTGTCCAACTATGCTCAATATTATTGCAACTATTGTTATTGCTACATATGAGATAACATGTACTGGTGCAAATTTATTAACAAAGAATGTATATATAAGAGCTAAAACAACTGCACCTACTATTCCAGCTACACAACCTTCTATTGATTTGTTTGGACTGATTTTACTAAATTTATGTTTTCCAAATCTTTTTCCTACAAGATATGCAAATATATCAGTTCCCCATGAAATTATGAAAATATACCATATATAAATCTTTCCATTTTCTTCTCCAGCCATTAATGGTATAAACAATATAAACAACACTATGTAACAAATTCCAAACAGTGTAATAGCAATATCAATTATACTAATTTTCATATTCTTAATAACCAATTGCATAAACAATACAATTACTATAACAGGTATTACCAATGCTATTGTTTTCAAAAGCATATCTTCTGGAATAATATGAATTAAACTTATAGAAATTGCTGATAAATATCCAATCCATTTTATTGGTTTGTATTTTGAAAATGCATTAAAATACTCATGTAGTGCAATTACTGCAACAATTGCAAGAGCTACATCTATTACATATTTATTTCCTAAAAGCAATACAATTATTACCATTGGTAATCCAAGTACAGTCGAACTTACTCTTTTTAAATCCATATTTATGTTCCTTTCTTTTTATTTTCTAGTTTGCTCCGAATTTTCTTGTTCTTCTATTATATTCTTCTATTGCCTTATCTAAATCATCTGGTTCAAAATCTGGCCATAATTTATCAGTAAAATAGAATTCAGAATACACTAATTGCCAAGGTAAAAAATTACTTGTTCTTAATTCTCCACTTGTACGTATTAATAAATCTGGATCTGGAATATCATTAGTATATAGGTATTTAGATACTAATTCTTCTGTTATTTCATCTATTGGTAATTTATCATTTTTTACATCATCTGCAATTTTCTTTATAGCTGTTACAATTTCATTTCTTCCACCATAATTAAATGCCACATTTAATTGAGTTCCTGTATTATTTTCTGTCATTTCCATTGCTTTATCTATACTTTTTAATATTCTATTTGATAAATTTTTTCTTTCGCCAATCATATTAATTTTTATATTTTTATTTCCTGCTTTTTTTATAAAATCATCTAAATAATTTTGAAGAAGTAACATTAATGCACCAACTTCTTCTTTACTTCTTTTCCAATTTTCTGTAGAAAAAGCATATACCGTTAAATATTTTATTCCTATCTTATTACAATATTTTACTATATCTTCTAATGTTTCTGCACCTTTTTTATGTCCTAATCTTGTATCAATTTTTTTATTTTTAGCCCATCTTCTATTTCCATCCATTATTATAGCTATGTGTGTTGGTATATTTTTTTCTTCTTGCATAAATTATTTTCCTTTCATTGCAAATTATACTGTTAATATTTCTTTTTCTTTTTGTGCTAATACATTATCAATTTCTTCTATTTTTTTATCTGTTAATTTTTGTGCTGATTCTTCTGCACTTCTTAAATCATCTTCTGTTATTTCACTATTTTTTTGCATAGCTTTAGCCTTATCTATAGCATCTCTTCTTATAGCTCTTATAGCTACTTTTGATTCCTCTGCCATTTTCTTTATATCTTTAACTAATTCTTTTCTTCTTTCTTCTGTCAATTCTGGAAAAGCTAATCTTATTACTTTACCATCATTATTTGGATTTATACCAATATCTGCTGTTAAAATTGCTTTTTCTATATCTTTTAAAATACTAACATCCCAAGGTTGAATAACTATTAATCTAGCTTCTGGAATTGAAATTCCAGCAACTTGATTTATAGGTGTAGGTGTTCCATAATAGTCTATTGAAACCTTGTTTAATATAGCAGGATTAGCTCTACCTGCTCTTACTTCCGATAAATTCTCCTTAAATACACTTATTGTTTTATCCATTCTACTTTCAAATTCATTAAAATCCATTTTTTATATCTCCTTTTTTATATATTATATATTTATTTTACTAATGTACCAACATTTTCTCCCATAACAGCCTTAACCATATTCTCAGGTTCTGCAATTCCAAATACCATAATTGGTATATTGTTATCTTTGCACAATGCAGTTGCTGTAGAATCCATTACTTTTAAATCTTTATTTAATACATCTAAATATGAAATTTCATCATATTTTATTGCATTTTTATCTACTTTAGGATCTGCACTATATACTCCATCTATAGCTTTACCAAGTAATATTATATCCGCTTCTGTCTCTGCTGCTCTTAAAGCTGCCGCTGTATCTGTTGTAAAATATGGATTACCAGTGCCACAAGAGAATATAACTACTCTTTTCTTTCCTAAATGTTTTAAAGCTTTTCTTTTTATATAAGGTTCTGCTATTTCTCTCATTTCTATAGCAGTTTGTAATCTAGTATATATTCCTCTGCTTTCTAGCGCATCTTGCAATGCTAATCCATTCATTGCTGTTGCTAACATTCCCATATAATCAGATGTAGTTCTTTCCATATTTAGTCCATATCTTCCTCTCCAGAAATTTCCTCCTCCAACAACTATAGAAACTTCAACTCCCATTTCAATTAAGTTTTTTACTTGATCACATATTTTTCCAATTATATCTGCATTAATTCCTGTTTTTTGCTCTCCTGCCAATGCTTCACCACTTAATTTTAGCAATACTCTTTTATACTTTATATCGCTCATTTTCCACTCTCCTTAATTTTTTTATTATTCTATCATACTTTATAAGAATTTTACATCTTTTTTTGAAAATATTGGTTATTTTATTAATTTCTTTCTACTAATCTTATTTTATACTTATAGCATTCATTATAATCTGTTGAAAATTCCGTTTCTGTAATCACTTTATATTCATCATTGTTAAAAAATTCATCATATACTGCATCATCATATGTATCTATGACCCATACTCTATTTCCGAAATCTTTTTTAAACTCGTCTGTAATATATGTTTGCATTTGTGGTCCATATGCTTTGTATGCTTTTTCTACCTTCCAGTCTTCTGGATTATAGAAATATTGCTTGTTATTAAAATTAACTGCAACTATTGAACCTGCTCCAATATGTCTATATATGATTTCATCATCTTCTTTTAAGTTCTCTTTAAAGAAATTTACTGCTTCCAAATTTTCTTTATTATAATTATGTTTTACTTGGTATACACAATTTGCTATTCCGAAACACAAAATAGCTAAGCATACTATAGCCACTATATATTTATTGTTTTCTTTTGATAACATATATGAAAAAGCAAATATGTATAATCCGATTACAACAAATAGATATCTATGATATAAAATCGGAGTTTTTAACACTTTTTCTACAACAATAGCTCCAATTATCACAAGTAAATATATTATAATTGCAAATATAACAGGTTTTATATCTATTTCTTTTCTTTTTCTTATCAATGATATAATAAGGTATACTAGTAATATTACAGCTAGTACTACTGCTGGATATAGACTTTCTCCTATTAAATATTGAGAAGCAAGTATTTTTAATTTATCTTCTAATTGTAATTTAATCCAAAATCCATCTGATACATGTTCTAGTTGTCCTACAAAATATATTAACCATGGAATATATAAAACAAGTTGTACTATTCCTGAAATAACAATATTTCTAATTGATTTAATATCTTTGTTTTTTATAAAAAATAATAATAATAGTACATTTGTTATTCCAGCAGCCATTAGTCCATAATAGTGTATATATATGCTACATAAACTTAATCCCACAAATATTAACCAATTTTTAAGACTATGTTCTCCTTTATATAATCTATAAGAATATATAAAAAACAATGTTAATATAAGTGCTGCCCATGAATACATTCTTATTTGATTTGCATAAACCGTACTTACAGGTATAAATAATGCTAAAAAACTAAAAAACATTCCTGTTTTTTCTCCAAAGTCTTTTCTTATATGTGTATATCCTATTACTCCAAGTAATATTATTGGTATTGCTGAAAATATTCTATATGCTAATATTGAACCACCTGTAATCAAGCATACTATTCGTAGTAGCCAATAATATAAAACAGGATGAACATCATTTCCACCTATTTTCCATATATCAACTAATGAATGATTAGCCATTCCTACTGAGTATGTTTCGTCAAACCATAAGTTTGTATGAAAAATGCTCAAACATATAAATATACTTCCTAATAACAAAATTAGAATATGTATTGTTTTATTATTTATTTTTTTCATTTGCCACTTCTCCTCCTAGTTGTTTTTTATCATTTATTATAAAACCAGTTAACTTATCATACATTTTATTTTCCGCAACATAATGTATAATTCCTGCTATTATTAAATCAACTATAAATATTATTATAAATGTTGTTATTTCTAATAGATAATCATTCTTTATAAATCTCATCAATTTAATTATTTTTTCACCGATTAATGAATATACTATTCCGTGTGATATAAACATAGAATAACTATATTTTTTTATTTTGTTAATTTTATTAAAATTCAATATTGTTTGTAACTTAGGTAAACAGTATATATATATTACTGCAATCATAGAAACTATAGTATATTTGAAATATGCTATGTTTCTTTCTTCTCCACTAATTGCTACTATTGATATTGGTAACACAAAAATTAAATTCCAATACTTTAATATGTTTTTTTCTTTAAGATATATACACAATTCATATGTTAATCCACCAATTATTGTCGCCATTATCCATATTTTTTCTATCTTATATAAAACAAATATTATTGGTATATATATCAATTTGGAATATTTATTATTTTTCGTATAATGAGTAATTATTGCAAGTAGTATATTTCCTATAAAGAAATCTCCTATACAATATAGATGATCGTCTATTTTTATACTTCCTGGCCAAAATACTCCTGATATGTAATCTGCAAATCCTATTGCTTGATTTTGTATTATTCTTATTATTGCATATACAGTTCCAATAAAAAATATTGGTATCATTAATCTTGTATATCGATTTAGTACAAATTTATAAAAATCAGGATCTTCTTTTTTATTAAACTTTTTAGCAACTAAGAATCCACTGATTATACACATCATTGCAAGTGCTAGTTTTCCTGTTATTCCAGATGTGATAATATATGTCCACAGATTATTATTGTAAAAAAAAGTACTTAGTATATTATTATTTACATATAGTGAATAACATTGATAGTTATAATGTGTAAATAAAATTAATACTACAGATAAAAATCTTAGTGTATTTAGATATTCCATTTGTTTTTTATTCTTTTCCATTTATTCTCACTTACTTTTCTAATAATATTGTTACTGGACCATCATTTAAAAGTTCCACTTTCATATCTGCTCCAAATATTCCCGCTTCTATTTTTAGCCCTGTTTGTTTAGCTTTTTCTATAAAATATTCATATAATTCATTTGCTTTATCTGGTTTGGCAGCATTTATAAAGCTTGGTCTATTTCCATGTGATGTATCCGCATATAATGTAAACTGTGATACAATTAATATCTCTCCATTTATATCCTTTATTGATAAATTCATTTTTTCATTTTCATCTTCGAAAACTCTTAAATTATATAATTTGTTAACCAAATAATCCACATTATCTTTTGTATCTCCATGTGTTATTCCTAAAAAAACTAAGAAACCTTTATTTATTTTTCCAACACATTTTCCTTCAACTTTTACACTTGCTTTAGATACCCTCTGAATTAATAATCTCATCTTTTATTTCTTTAATTTTCCTTTCATTAAATTTGTGGTAATATGGCTTTATTTCAGGAGTTAAGTCCTTTACATACATAATTTTTCCATCTTCTAATTTTAGTGTTAAGTTTGGATATGTTAAAACCATTTTTTCATCATTCCAATATTTATAAATAAACTCTTTTAGTTTTTCATTACCATAAATTTTATTATATGCTTCTATTGTTTGCTCTTTATTAGCAATATTTAAGTTGTTTTCCACAGATTTTCTTATTAAGCAAAAGCTAATTGCAAATCCAGATGCAACACAGTCTATGAATAATAATATTGTAGTTATTAATGTTAATGTTTTTGCAACATTTATGTTTATTTTTGTTTTTAGCCAATTTATTAATTTATCAACTCTCGGATTAATTACTCTCATAAGATATATTGCAAGTAGTCCCCAAAATATAGAATATAGTAAACATATTCTTCCATTTATATTTAAAAATCTATTAGAATAGTCCCACCATCTAACATTTAACATCATTTCACCAATTAGACTTATTAGATATTCTACTACAGAACCAACTATGAATCCTCCTAAAAATAATATATGGTTATTTTTATTAAAATATTTGTTTAAAAACATTATCATTATCACAGCACCAACGCCATATATTCCGCAAAATGGTCCATACAAGAAACTTTGTCTACTTTCTAAAACATTATACATAAACAATGCAAATAGTGTTTCTATCACAAATCCTATAAAACTATAGATTATAAAATATGCTAATAATCTCCATATACTTATTCCTAAAATTTTAAAACTTCTTTTTTTATCTTTCATATTTTCTTCCTTTATTTTTTTCTTACGATATTTTATCAGTAATACACTATTTTTTCAAGTAGATAAAAGAAAAAAGCGAAGTAAACTCCACTTTTTCAATACATTTAAATGCAATATTTTCTTCTTGTATTAACATTGGCGTATTTGATTTTTTCAATAAGTACACAGTCTCACATACTAATGCAACTATTAAAATAGTAATTATTATAATCATTCCTAATAAAGCTTTTATGCTAATTTCTATTTTTTTTCTTTTCATATTAAATTCCTCACTTATCCTAGACTTTCATAGTACGAATTATATAATTTTGAATAATATCCACCTTTGTTTACTAATTGACTATGATTTCCTTGTTCTATTATTTCTCCATGATTTAGTACTATTATTTTATCTACATTTACTATTGTTGATAATCTATGCGCGATAAATATTGATGTTTTATTTTTTGATATTCTGTCTATGGCTTTTTGTATTGATTTTTCTGTTTGTGTATCTATGTTAGCAGTTGCTTCATCCAAAACAAATATACTTGGATTATGTGCAAATATTCTAGCAAATGCTAATAATTGTTTTTGTCCTGCTGAGTATGAATTTCCTTTTTCTCTTGATACATGTTCTATTCCATCCGGAAATGAATTGACAAATTCATCTGCACACGCAAGATGTACTGCTTGATTTACCGTTTCATCATCTATATTATCATTTAACCTTATATTATCTTTTATGCTTTTAGCAAATATAAATGGCTCTTGTAATACAATTCCTATCTTTTCTCTTAATGATCTAATATTTATATCTTTTATATTAATATCATCAATAAAGATATCTCCTTTTTGTATTTCATAAAATCTATTTAATAAATTTGTTATTGTTGTTTTTCCTGAACCTGTTTTTCCTACAAGAGCAATACTTTCACCAGGATTAACTATAAAACTAACATTTTTTAGTATCCAATTTTCTCCTTCATAAGCAAACCAAACATTTCTGAATTCTATTTTTCCATTTATTTTATCTATTACTTTACCAGATCCAAAATCTTCTAAATATTCTTTTTGATCTAGTATATCAAAGATTTTATTTATTGATACTATCGCTTCTTGTACCACTTCCACATTATCAATTATTCTTGTAACAGGTTCAAATAGTTGTTTAATGTAAGTTATAAATACATAAATCAAGCCGACATCCATATTTATTCCAAACCAATGATTAACACATGTCCATATTATAATCGATATTGACAAATATTCTAATATATCTATTAATGCAGGAAGTAGACCATAAAATACACCAGCCTTTGCTCTTTGATTTCTAAAAGCTGTAGTATATTCCTCGCATTCTTTCTGCTTTTCTCTTTGTCTATTAAATATCTTTATTAGTTTTATACCATATATTGATTCAGCGAAAAATGAATTTATTTGTGTTCTAATATTTTTAGCTTTATCACATATTTTATTAATAATACCTGTTATAACAAATGAAATCAAAATAACAAAAGGTATTACAATAAATGCCATAGCACTTAATTGTTTGCTGAATGTAATCATAATTCCTATAATAACAACTACCAAAACAATATCTTTTAGGATTGTTGTTATAACATCTTTAAAAAAAGTAGAAATATCTTCAACATCATTTGTAATTCTTACATATAATTTTCCAGCTGATGTTCTATCATGAAATGGAATATTAACATATTGTGTAAATTTATATAATCTATTTCTAAGATAATATAAGGCATCTTCCCCCATCATATTAGTTGTAGAACTAGCTATAAAATCCAATATATTTCCTAGTATTACTATTCCTATATAAATAGCCCCTATCATACCAATTGTTATAGCACCTTTCTGGTATATACCTTTACTTAAATAGTCATCTATAACAACTTTAATTAAATATGGTCTTGTTATTTCTCCGATATTTATAATAATAGACAAAATTGTAACGATTATTATTGTTTTTATATGTGGTTTTATTAATACTGCTAATCTTTGTTTTAATGAGCTTTTATTCATTTATATTTTCCTCCTCTTTACTAGATTGTTGCATATAAAATGAATAATACATTCCGCCATTTTCAAGTAACTGTTCGTGTGTTCCAGCTTCTACAATGCATCCCTCATCCATAACTATAATTTTATCGCTATTTTTTACATCTGATATTCTATTTGAAACAATAATGCAAGTCTTGTCAGATGTTAATTCTTCTATATTTTCTAATACTGCTTTTTCCGTTCTATTATCCAAAGCTGAAAATGTATCATCTAACATAATAATATTACTTCTTTTTAAAAATGCCCTTGAAACAGCTATTCTCTGCCTTTGACCACCTGATAATTCAACTCCATCTTCTCCACCCAAACAAGTTTCTATTTGGTTTGGCATTTCTTGTATTTCATCATAAATCATAGCATCTTTTGTACTTTCATTAACAAAAAATGAATCATATGTATCTTTAAATAAATTGATATTTTCTTTTAATGTTGCAGAAAACAAGAAATTATCTTGAGTAATAAAACATATATTTTCTCTTAGTACTGCAACAGGAATATCATTAATATCTTTTCCGTCTATAAAAATCTTGCCACGTTTTACAGGATATAATCTAATAAGTAAATTTAACAATGTTGTTTTTCCAGAACCAATTGTTCCTATAATTCCTAAAGTTTCACCTTTTTTTAGACTAATATTAATATTTTCTAATACCATATCTACATTTTCTGGATAATTGAATGTTAAATCTTTTATTTCTATATTTCCATCTAATTTTTTTAATAATTCTTTACTTTTTATATCAATTTTTTCTTTTTCTAAATTTAAAAAATTATCTAATCTTCTATATGAAATTTGAGCTCTTTTAAATCTTGATATCATTGCTGGTAACCAAGAAACTGGCCCTACAAATAAAGCTATATACCCATTAAATGCGACAAAATCTCCGACTGTAATATTTCCTTGTAATACTAAGTTAGAACCATATATTAGCGATATTGCATAGCAAAGGCCAAAACATATGTTAATACAAGTAGATAATAAAGTAGAATGTATATCTACCTCATTATTACTAGCCCTTAATTTTTTATTTTTTCTAATAAAATCTTTTAATTGATAATATTCTTGTGAATATGCTTTTGTTGTTTTAATAGAATCTGTACTTTCTTGTACATATTCTGAAAGTTCTGTAAAATATTTCTGAGATTTTTTAAAACTTCTTTCAACATATTTCTTTATTATTACAATTAAATATGATGTTATAAATATAGGTAATAATGTAACAATTGTAAGTTTCAAATCAACGTTTGTAGCCATTGTAGTTCCAGCAATTATTAATGTAAAAACTATTCTTGTTCCATGTGACAATATTTTATAAAATGTTACTCTTATTTCGCCAACATCTTTTACAAAATATGACATTATTTCACCATTTTTTATTTTTTGAAGATTTGACATCTTTACTCTAGTAAAATGTGCATACAATTTGTTTTTAATATCTTTTTCCAAACTTCTATTTGTATAATCTACTAAATATCTCCATGGTATTCTAGAAAACATGGCCAGCATTACTGAAACAATTAAATAAAATGTATATTTAATAATTTCTGCTTTGTTTTCTTGGATATTATACATAAAGTCTACTATTATACCAATTATTTTAGATGGTATTGTTGAAATAAATATATTTAGCCCTATAAAAAACACTGTGGTTAATATGGCTATTTTATATTTCTTTAATATATCAAGCAAAATTTTTCTCATTTGTTATCTCCTTATATTTCTACATTTTTATATCATTTTTTAGATTTTTTCTCAATATTAAATTGAATTTGTAATACAAACTTAATATAATTGTAAAATTTCACAATAACATAACTTTATTTGTATGCAAAAATCTTTTGTTTCATTTTTCTTTTATACAAAAAACACTTCAGAATAATATATTCTGAAGTGTTTCATTTTTGATTATTTAATTAAATCTTATATCTTCTTTTGCATATTGTTTTGGTTTTAATCCGAATCTTTTTTTCATATAATCTAACACAACAATCATTATTGCTAATGCTCCAAGACTAATTACTAATATTGCATATTTTATATTGACTAAATCTAATATTTTAGCTCCTATTAATGATAATAAACCTGTTGATAAGCATACAATCATTTCAAATGCAAAAGTTATTTTTGATCTTGTTTTTGCTCTAGTAAAATTTCTTAAATATTTATCTTTAGCAATATACCATTGTGAAACATCTATTTTATTTATTACATATAGTAGTAATATAATTGGTAAAGCAATTGTATTATAGAATTTTATTGATATAACTGAAATTATAATCCATGAAGCTATAAAAGATATAGATATAGCTGTTAACATTTTATTTTTTAATTTTTTTTGTATTTTTTTGCTATAAGCACTTGAAATTGCTGCAATTAAGCTTAAAATTGCTAATATAATTGAAAATTGTTCTGGTCCTACTTTTAATTCTGTAAGTAAATTGCTTTTACATGTATCCATTATTTTTATCAAAGCATAAAAAAATGAGGCAAATATCACAAATGATCTCATTCTTTGTGATTTTATTATAAATTTAAGTGAATCAGAAATATCTTTTTTGTATTCTTTTACAAAAACTGATATTTTCTTTTTCTTTTTAACTGTATGTACATCTTCTAAATTAGCAGATAATATTAATGCTATAAATAAACATATTGCACAAATAATCATCGGAATATAGTTATTTATAACAAATAAATAGCCTGCCATTAGTGATAACGTGGCATCTAAAGCATAGTATAAAGTTGCACCTTTACTTTCTAATCTTGTATATAGTCCATCTCCACCTTTCGTTGCCACAGAATCATAAAGTAAATTACCATCACATATAGCTTTTATATCATATCCTATTGCAGTTAATATTTGATATATGCAAACCACAAAAAAATTCGGTGCGAATATTAATAATACAATTCCAATAAATATAAAGAAATTTCCTAAAATCAAGCTTTTTCTTTTTCCAACATATTCTGTAAAAATAACAATTGGAATTTCAAAGATTACTTTTGCAAAAGCATATATCGCTGTTGATACAAGTACCTGTCCAGGTGTGATTCCTTTAGTAATTGTTAAAAACAAATATTCAATGGAATAATAACACAATAAATCCCATGAAAAAGCTTTATATATTGGATATAAAATTGCATTTTTTCTTCTTATTACATTTTTCTTCTTTATTTTTTTCTTGTTTAAATATTTATTTTCTTTTTTCTTTTGCTCCATATTTTTATTTCCCATATTTTTTATTCTTTTGTTGGTATAAAGTTACTTGCAAATTTATATTTATCTCTATTCTTTATATAAAAATATCCTAAAATTGAATATACTACTGCTCCAACAAAATTAACTAATAAATCTTTCATAGTATCATTTATTCCTATATCTAAATAACCATTATCTATTACTGCTATCTCATTAGCATTGTTATCATATATAATTGTTTTTCCTATATCCTTTAATAATACTGTTTTATTTTCTTTATTCGGATCTAAATATACTGTTGAAATTTCTTTCACCAATACATCTTTTTGCATATCTGTTTTTACAATTTTATCTGCTGAGTATTCAAAAAATTCCCAACAAACTCCAACAGTCATACTAAAGCAAAAAGCTACAATAGCTACATATATTGGTGATAATTTTATTTTTTTGCTGTTCTCGTTTAATAAATCTACTAATGAAAAACCTATTCCAGCACACAAAAATCCATTTAATGTATGCAAAATGGTATCCCATGCTGGAATATGTCCATAAAAATTATGAATTTCACCTAAAATTTCTGCTGAATATATGAACAAGTAAATTATAATTTCTAATAGATTAGGTACCTTTATTTTAAACTTTTTTTGAAAAACTCCAGGAAGTGTAAATAACACCAATGATAATACACACAAAAATGCATTATTTAAATCTCCTCTTAATATTTGTCTAACCATAGAAAAAATAACTAATGTTCTAAGAACTATATACACAATAATACTGCTTTTTTTAGTTTTTTCATATTCCTTTTTCAATTCTTTATATTTTTTCATATATTTACTCCATATTACTATTTTTATTTTACATATTCATTTAATGGTTTTGTTTTATATTGTAATTCTCCTAATTCAGATGTTGGAATAAATCCTGATTTTCCATTTATTACATCTGGTATTCTATTTACAATAGTTCCACATGTAAGCTCTACTGTTGCTGGTCTTGCTACTGTTATTGTTGTATCTGGTTCTCCATATACAGTCCATTCATTTTTATCAAAATCATCTTTTGAATATACTTTTCCTATACATTCTGATTCTATTGTTATTCCTTCTTCTGTTTCAGTTGTTACTACAGCGCTCATTCCTGTTGCATCACCTTTTTTTACTGTCATTCCTAGTGTGTCAGAATAAATATCTTCTTCACAAGTTGTTGGAACAGTCTTTTGAGTTTGAGATTTTATTGTTAATCCCAATTTATCACATAACCATCCATTTGTATTCCACATATATGAAGGTAAATATTCTCCACTTTCAATTATTTTTTGTCTCTCATCATCACTTATTTTATCTACTGAAGCCACTTGTTTATCAAATTCTTCTAATGTTAATCCTGCTCCATGTGCATTAGCTAACGCTATTCCATAGTCTTCTACATTGTAGCTTGAACTTCCTTTAATCTTTTTGATACTTTGTGTTGAACCTGCTATACTTGCAATTAATTGTCCCCAATATATATCTTGGTATCCTGCACCTGTAATTGTACATCCATTTTGTTTTGCTAACTCATCAACCTTTTTTGTTAATGTTGGATTTGAGTTCCAAGAATAAAATGCCTCTTCACATGTTGTAATTGCATTAATTCCCAACCTAGCACAAAGCATTAATGGTTCTTCTAGATCTTTTAGCAAGCTCATTGTTTCTATAATTACTATATCTGGTTTTACATCTTTTAGCATTTCTTCTGCTTTATCAAAAGCTGTTACTACTACACCTTTTTCCTCACATCCGATAATTTCTCCGATATCTTTACCTATAACTGCTGGATTCACATCAATTGCCCCAACAACTTCTCCACCTTTTTCGTAAACATATCTCATTGTGTATTTGGCCATTTTTCCTGTTCCTAATTGAACTACTCTTACCTTTCTTTCCATAATAAAACCTCCTTTAAATTAAATTTATTATAGTTATTATACTCAAAAAGAATATATCATACTCATTTTATTTTTTCAATATTATTCTATCTCTTTACTTATAAAATCCACAACTTCATTTAAAACTTTTTCTCTATCCTTAGTTGTATCAAAATATTTAATTCCATATTTAGGACAATCCTTTTTAAATTCTTCATTAGTTTCAATCCATTTTTCAGCATGTGATTTTAGGTCTTCATACGGCATATTATATGACCAATCATCTGGCACATCATGTTTTCTGCAAAGATTTATAACATCTTCTACATCAAAATCTCCCAGTCCTAAACATACAACACAAGTATTATCAAAATTTATTAATTCATTTACAAGAGCAGGTGATAATTGTCCGCTTTCTAATATATATGGGTATCTATTTTTATCTTTATTTTTATCACATAAACTTTTAAATATTTCTAATAATATTCTTTGATACATTTCACTATGTTCAAATTCTTTTTGTTCATCTATATGTGTTTCATAATATTCTTCTTTTCCTTGTCCTCTTATTATTCCCCATTTCACAGAATCACTATGAAGCAAATTGTATTCTTTATATTTTTCTTTTAACATCTTGCTAGTAGTTGTTTTTCCAGCTCTTCCAGTTCCCATTATTATTATATTTTTCATTTCAATTCCTCCCTATTTTTCATATTATTTTCTATTGTAATTCCTTTGCCCTCATGTTTGTGTACACTTGAATACATTTTTTTACTTCTTCAATCTTCCACATTTTATTATTCCTTATTAAAGTGTTTTTTTCAAAAACATATTATCATAAAACCAAAAAAAGGTAAATAATATTACTCAAAATTAGTGGACAAGAATAATTGCTTATTATATAATATAATTGTAAAAAATCTAAAGAAAGGAAGCTATTGGAATGATTGATAATAAAACTTCTTATAGTCATCAAGATAGAAATTTAAGTGAAGTTTTTAAAGAATTACAAACAATAAAAAATAATCCACAATTACAATCTTCTTACATAAAAAGAAAACAACAAAAAAAGTTTTCCAATTTTAGAAACTTTTTTAAGAGATCTTCTACTACACTTATAATTCAAAAGCACTCATCTTATACTGTAATAATATCTATTATAGTGTTTCTTTTTGTTGCTTTATTTTTTAATAAAAAAATCTTTGCCAATACTCCTAAATATGAAATCAATAATAATAGCTTAGATATACAAAAAATTATCGTTGAAAATGCAAATATAAATACATTTAAGGAACAAGCTATAACAGAATATAATATCGTTTTTCCAACTATATATACTGATAACCCTTCTCTACCTAAAGGTGAAGAAGTAATAACAAAAGAAGGTGTTTTTGGAAAACAAAAAGTAACATCTGTTAAAACTTATGAAAATGGACAAGTTATAAATGAATTAATACTATCAGAGGAAAATTTATCATCTCCAACTCCACAATATGTTGATGTAGGAACTTCTGAATTTTTAGCTAAACACAAAATACATATTGGTGATACACTATATGTTACCAAAGACACTAATCTAAAAAAAGAAAATAATGAAAAATCAGAAGATGTTACTGATATAAAAGAATATCTTGATGTTAAGCTTTTGGAGCTTACTAGTGAAGATTGGTGTAAAGTTTCTTTTGATGATAAAGAAGGATATTTAAAAACAGAAGATTTAACTTCTGCCTCTTCTACTCCAGACATAGTTGAAAAGTGCAGAATTAAACGAATTTTAATAACTGTAGATATCGATATGGAATTAAATGAATCAAGTGGGTTAACAAAGGATGACTTCAAAAAAGTTCTATCAGACATTCCACAAGATAAAAATAAAATATTAGAGAATAACTACGAAGTATTTTATGACATGGATCAAAAATATAATATAAATGGTATCTTCTTAGCATCAATTGCTATACATGAAAGTAATTGGGGTGTTTCTACAATAGCCAACGACAAAAAGAATTTGTTTGGTTATGGTGCTTATGATAGAAGTCCTTATGATTCATCTTATAGCTTTTCTGATTACAGTGACGGAATTGAAACAGTTGCTAAAGCATTAGCCAAATATTATTTGAACACTTCTGGTACCAAGATAAATGATGATGAAACTGCCGTTGGAAGTTACTATAATGAGCCAACTCTAAAAGGTGTTAACACTAGATATGCAAGTGATAAAGAATGGTATTTAAAGGTATTCAAATATATGGAATTATTATATGATAGACTTTAATTTTAGAGGTAAATATGAAAAAAATTTATTTTAAAGATTTTATAATTAGAAATATAAAAAAAATAATAATAATGTATCTGAGTATAAAAAAGACAGGAATAGAAATAGTTTACCTGAGTAAACA
>CAJKDR010000014.1 GCA_905198755.1 uncultured Clostridiaceae bacterium | reverse complement strand
AAAAATTAAAATAAAATTATTAAAAAACTTGAACAACTAGTAATTAATGTGTTATACTATATAGGATTTTTTAAAGAAAGAGGGAATAAAAAGTGAAAAAAGAAAATTTAAGAAAGACAAGAATCGTATGTACTATAGGACCAGCAAGTGAAAGTGAAGAAATGTTAACAAAATTAGTAAATGCAGGTATGAATGTAGCAAGAATAAACTTTTCACATGGTGGATATGAAGAAAACGCTACAAAAATAGCAACAATCAAAAAAGTAAGAGAAACATTAGGAAAACCTATTCCTTTATGCTTAGATACTAAAGGACCTGAAATAAGAACTGGTAAACAAGAATCAGGAGATGAAAAAGTAACAATAACAGAAGGTCAAAAATTTACATTCCTTTATGAAGATGTTATAGGAAATGAAACAAAAACATCTATTAGTTATAAAGGATTATCAGAAGATGTTAAACCAGGATCTACAATATTAGTAGATGATGGAGCAATAGAATTTAGAGTAGATGAAATAGTTGGTAAAGATGTTGTTTGTACAGCATTAAACACAGGAAAATTAGGAAGTAGAAAAACAGTTAATGTTCCTGGATTAAAATTAAACTTACCAGCATTATCAGAAAAAGACATAAATGACTTAACAAATGGTGTAAAAGCAGGATTTGATTATATATTTGCTTCATTTGTAAGAAGAGCAGATGATTTACATCAAATGAGAAAATTATTAGATGATAACGGTGGACAAAATGTTAAAATAATATCTAAAATAGAAAGCCAAGAAGGAATAGACAACTTTGAAGAAATATTAGAATTATCTGATGGTATAATGGTAGCTCGTGGTGACATGGCTGTTGAAGTACCATTTGAACAAGTACCAGTAGTTCAAAAACGTTTTATAAGAAGATGTAACGAAGTTGGAAAACCAGTAATCACAGCAACACAAATGCTAGAATCAATGAGCACAAACCCAAGAGCAACAAGAGCAGAAGTAAGCGATGTTGCTAATGCAGTTTATGATAGAACAGGAGCAATAATGCTTTCTGGAGAATCAGCAATGGGTAAACATCCAGACTTATGTGTAAAAACAATGGATAAAATATCTAAAGCAGTTGAAGAAGATATAAAATACTGGAAGAGATTTAGTAATACAGAATTAGATATGTCAAGAGAAGATATTAAAAGACATGTAGCATATATAGCAACAGCAACAGCTAAAAACTTAAAAGCAGATGCAATTATTGCATACACACATGAAGGAAATTCAGCAAGAAGATTAGCAGGAATGGGACCAGAATGTCCAATATTAGCTATTACAGATGATGAAAAAACATATCATCAATTAGGAATGTCATGGAATGTATTCCCAGTATTAGTAGAAGGAAAAGCTAATATAGATGAAACAATAGAAGCCGGAATAGAAAAATTAAAAGAAGATATTTTAGAAAAAGGTGATGTAGTAGTTATATCAGGAGGAGCTAAAATATTAAACAATAGTACAGAAAATCAAGTAATTGATGGAGTATTAAAAATCTAAATGTGAAAATCGGTGTAGGGGCGGACGACTCTACTGTGTACGCTGTAACTGTAACGAGCATAGCTCGAACAGTTTCATGTGTGTCCGCCCGTGCTATAAATAAACACCTGAATAAATAAATGGAGAAAACAAAAGATGAAGAAAAAATGCTTGAAAGTGCTGAGACTGTACACACAACATATTCTACAAAAAAACTAAAAAATGCAAAGAAAATTGCCATTATAAAAGATATCTACAAAACAGACCAATTAATAATATAATGGTCTGTTTTTTGCATGTAAACTTGTAATTATTTGTACAAATTACAAATTATCGAAATAGTTAAATATAAATTTTAGTAAAATACTAATTTTCAGGCATTTGGTAATAATTGTTAGAATACGAAAAAACACAACCATCTAAAATTTTCCTTTTTTCTTTAATGCAAAGAATGTTACAAAAATCAAAATCACTATCTATTGGCTCAAAAGCAGATACATCTTCTTTTGGGAGATATGAAAAGTAAGGAAAGAATCAATATCCTTATTTTCAATATCTTTTGACCAGCGTCTAATTTGTTTTTTTTGAATATCCAGATAATTCAGAAATAGAAACAAAAGAGATTAGCCTTTCTCTATTAATCTTTTCTTTCAGCAATTGTAATGCATATTTTTTATTTTTCATAAAAAAATCACCTCCAATCTGAGATGAATTATATATCAAAAATATTTAATAAAAAACCGGACATTTCTAAAAAACTTTAACAAATATATTTTTGCTATTGACAAAAATATTTATTTTTGTGTAGAATCATAATAAATAATATTTCTTATGGTAATATGATAGCAGAAGTACTATTTTGGATGGAAAGTAGTAAAAAGAATGAATCTATTATATGTATAAAGGAGATTAAAAAAATGTTAAAAAATGCTATAGCATATATCTTGAGAAAGAGGAGTAGAACAGTTATTATATTTATTATTTTAACAATAGTTCTTTCATGCTTATACTCATGTTTAAACATAATGAAATCAACAATCAACTTAGAAAATAATTTATATAAGTTATCAAATACATCTTTATCAATAACACAAAACAACAATGAAAACTTTAAAATAAATCAATTTAAAGAAATAGAAAATATAAAAGAGATAAAAGAAATAATTCCCAAATATAATGAACTAGCAAAATCTACAAATATTAAAGCAGTAGAAGGAATGCAAATGGTCGAAAGAGACGATATGCCAGAAGAATTTAGAAATATATTTTCAATAGAAGCCACAAATAATACTGGAAAGGACAATTTATTTAATAGTGGAGTTTTTACTCTTATAAAAGGTAGACATATTGAAAAAGATGACAGAGAAAAAATTATTATACATGAAGAACTGGCACAAAAAAACAATTTAGAATTAAATGATAAAATTTGTCTTGAACTATTTGATTTAAACAATAATGAAATAAAAACAGAATATGAATTTGAGATTATTGGGATTTTTTCTGGAAAAAAACAAGAAAAATACACAGGAATGACATCAGACTTTAGCGAAAATATGGTATTTATTGATTATGAATCAAGCCAAGTAGCATTAAACAAAGCAGAAAACAATAAAGTTGTAAATAAACTTGAAATATTTTCAGATAGTCCAAAAGATACAAATATAGTATTAAATAAAATTAAAGAAATAAAAATTGATTGGTCAAAATTCAATATTGAAAAAGATGATGATGTATATGAAGAAACTTTAGAATCTGTAGAAGGTATAAAACATATAATAAAGGTTATGACATATTTAATTATGACAGGAGGAATAATAGTTTTATCATTAATATTAATTTTATGGCTAAGGGAAAGAATTTATGAAATAGGAATATTATTATCAATAGGAATAATTAAAGCAAAAATTATAGCTCAATTTATATTTGAGTTGATATTTATATCACTACCATCTATAGTAGCATCTTTATTTTTAGGAAATGTGATATTAAATCAAATAATAGGTGGAATTATCAATTCTGATAATTCGACAATAAATATTAATAATCTACTAAAAAACGATAATTTAATATCAAATATTACAATATTTTTACAAAGTTATGGAATATTAATAGTAATTATTGTTTTATCAGTTATTATTGCAAGTGCAATGATATTAGTAAAAAAACCAAAAGAAATATTATCAAAGATAAGTTAGGAGATTGCAATGGATATATTAGAAATAAAAAATGTAACATATAATTATTCAAATTCAAAAGAGAAGATTTTGTCATCAGTAAATCAAAAGTTTGAACTTGGACAATTTTATGCAATAATAGGAAAATCAGGAGCAGGAAAGTCAACATTACTTTCATTATTAGCAGGACTAGACAAACCACAAAAAGGTCAAATTCTATTCAAAAATGAGAATATAGAGGACAAAGGGTATAGTAATCATAGAAAAAACAATATAACATTAGTTTTTCAAAATTATAATTTAATTGATTATTTAACACCAATAGAAAATGTTAGATTAGTAAATAAAAAGGCATCAGAAGATATTTTGTTAAAATTGGGACTTGATGAAAGTCAGATAAATAGAAATATAATGAAATTATCTGGTGGCCAACAGCAAAGGGTAGCCATAGCAAGAGCATTAGCATCAGAAGCACCAATAATTCTAGCTGACGAACCTACAGGAAATCTTGATAGTGACACTGCAGGAGAAATAATAGAAATATTAAAAAAATTGGCTAAAGAGAGAAATAAATGTGTAATAGTTGTAACACATAGTAAGGAAGTTGCAAATTCTGCTGATATTATTTTAGAATTAAGTGACAAAAAATTAAGAGAGATAAGTAAAATTAATTAGGAGGTATATTGATGATAAAGAATGCTTTTGCATATGTAACAAGAAAAAGTTTAAAATCAATAATAATATTATTAGTTATTATGGCTATGTCAACACTTAGTCTGATTAGTTTGGCAATTAAAGATGCTACTAATAGAGCTTCAGAAGAAACTTTTAAAAATATAACAAATAGTTTTTCTATGGAAATAAATAGAAGAGTTAATCTTGGAACACCTAGAGGTGGAGGAAATATAAAAGGAGAAGATATAAAAAAAATAGCTGAATCTGAAGATATTGCCTCTTTTGTAAAGAGAATAAATAGTGTAGCTGATTTGGTAGATAATGATATTATAGAAACTAAAAAAACAATTGCAAATCAATCACCAGAAAGAGCAAAAAATTTTAAAAGAACAGTTATGCTAACAGGAGTTAATGATTCATCAAAAGAAAATAAATTTGTGTCAGGAGCTTACAAATTAATAGAAGGAGAACATTTAGAAGAAAATGACAAAAGTAAGATTTTAATACATAAAGACTTAGCTGAAAAAAACAATTTGAAAATTGGAGACAAAATAAAAATTAAGTCCAATTTATTTGATGCAGATAATGAAAAAGGAGCAAATGAAACACTAGAAGTAGAAATAAAAGGAATTTTTGATGGTCACAATAAAAGTGGTGTGACTTCTGCACAAGAACTTTACGAAAATACATTAATAACAGATTTAGATACAGCTGCAAAAGTTTATGGAAATACAGAAGATACTGCAGTATATCAAGATGCAACATTTTTTGTAAAAGGTGATAAAAATTTGGATCAAGTTATTAAAAATATTAAAAAACTTGATATAAATTGGAAACAATACAATTTAATTAAAAGTTCAACAAATTATCCAGCACTACAACAATCAATATCTGGTATATATTCAATAGCAAACAAATTATTTGCTGCTTCATTAATATTTGCAGGTATTACAGTTTCATTATTATTACTTTTATGGATGAATGCTAGAAAAAAAGAAATAGCAATTTTTCTATCATTAGGAATATCAAAATTGAAAATTTTTGGACAATTTGTTATTGAATTAGTATTTATATCTATCCCTGCGTATATAGGCTCATATTTCTTATCAGTTTATACAGGAAACATAATAGGAAATAATATATTAAATAAAGTTACTGGAAATATAACAAAACAAATAGCAAAGCAATCGGCATCTAGTGGACTTGGTGGAGGAGCAGAAGTAGACGGTTTTAATAAAACTTTAACAAGCTTAGATATTAATATATTACCCAAATCAATGATATACGTAATTTTATTTATGTCTTTTGTACTTATAATATCTTTAGTGATATCATCTATAAGTAGTTTAAAAAAGAATCCAAAGGAATTGTTAATTGATACAAAGTAGATGAAATAGTCTGCTAACTAGGGTAGTAAAGATCCTAATTTTGAGGGAAATTGATTTTTTTGCCACATGGCGTGGACCATGTAAAATGCTATCTCCAATTATATCAGATATAGCAAATGAATATTCAAATAGCATTAAAGTATGTAAAGTAAATGTAGATGAAAATCAAAATTTAGCAATGAAATACAACATAATGAGTGTTTCAACTCTTTTATTTATAAAAAACGGAAAAATCATAAAAAGTAGCATTGGTTTTTGTTCAAAATCTGAATTAAATAATATAATAAATAATTTATTATAAATAAAAAACAGAAAGGACTTATTAATGGATAAAAAATTAAAAATAATTATAGAAAATTGCCCTCAAGATCATAAATGCCCAGCTGTAAAAGTTTGCCCTGTTGGAGCATTAAGTCAAAAAGACTTTGAAGCACCAAAAATAGATTATGATAAATGTATAAAATGTGGCAAATGCTCAAATTTTTGTCCTAAAAAAGCATTAGTATTAGATTAAAAAATGCAATATATAAAGTAGAAACAAAATAATAACTTATTTTCTTGTTTACAATTTTTTATATAATAGTATAATATTAATAAAAGGAGGAGTTTTAGATGAAAGAAAATGCAAAATTTTTAAAATGTCCAATATGTAACAATATAATAGAATTAATTGATGGAGATGTACAACATATAACTTGTTGTGGTAGAAAAATGGAAGAAATGAAAGCTAATACTACAGATGCAGCAACGGAAAAACATATACCAATATACAAAAAACTAGAAGATGAAATAGTAGTAAGTGTTGGAGAAGTAGAACATCCAATGGAAAAGGAACATTATATAATGTGGATTGCACAAGCATCAGAAAATAGAATAACTCGTGTAAAATTATATCCAGAGCAAGCAACGGAAACTAGATTTCCATATATATCTGGTGCAACATTATATGCTTATTGCAATAAACATGGATTATGGAAAACAACAATAAAATAGTAAATGGTCAATGGGTGGTCAATGGGGACGGAGAATTTTGACAACATAAAAAACAAAAAAAGACAGAGAAATCTGTCTTTTTTTGTTACATCTTTAAACATATGAGAATAATATATATTATGAAGGAGGAATAAGAATGTTTTGTAAAAATAATGGCTATTTCACTCGTCATTGTCATAACTGTTCTAATATGAAATTCGACGAATGTGAAATGGAAACTAAATGTACAGATGTATTTAATTATTATGATTCAATGAAAGATAGTTGCTCTTGTGGATTTGAAGATGAATTTAATGTATTTCCAGAAAATCCAATGTATGGTCAAAGCTATGTACCAATACAAAGAATGAATAAAGTATTTAAACCAGAAATAGGTTTGAAACATGGAACAATATTTCCAGAATTAGTTAGCAATTATTGCCCAAATCAATCTATAGAAGAAGTGGAGTATATAAAAGCTACAAATAAAATAGGAGAGGGGTGTAATGAATAATGAATACAGAATGCGAAAATGAAACAAATAGAAGAAAAATGGCAATGCAAATACGAGCATACCAATTTGCCATAACAGATATATCATTATATCTAAACACTCACCCAGAAGATGAAAAAGCACTTTGCTTACACAGAGAATATTGTAAAATGTTTAAGGAATTAAGAGATAAATATCAAAAAATATATGGGCCACTAACAATAGAATGCCCATGCAACAAATGGAGATGGCTAGAAGAGCCATGGCCATGGGAGAGGGGGAATTTTTAATGTGGACATATAACAAAATGTTACAATATCCAATAAATATAAAATGTAAAAATCCAAGATTAGCAAAAGTAATAATATCACAATATGGAGGACCAGATGGAGAACTTGGAGCATCACTTAGATATTTATCACAAAGATTTGGTATGCCAGATCAAAAAGCAAAAGCAACACTAAATGATATAGGTACAGAGGAATTGGCTCACTTAGAAATGGTTGGAGCGTTAGTGCATCAATTAACAGATGGAGCTTCACCAGAAGAAATAGAAAAAGCAGGATTAGGCCCTTACTATACAGATCATGGTTGGGGAGTATATCCTCAAGCAGCAGCAGGATATCCGTTTGATGCAAATTGCTTGGCAGTAAAAGGCGATCCTATAGCTGATTTACAAGAAGACTTGGCAGCTGAACAAAAAGCTAGAGCAACATATGAAAAACTAATAGACTTATGCTCTGATGAACCAGAAGTAGTAGATGTTTTAAGATATTTAAGAGAAAGAGAAGTAGTTCATTTTCAAAGATTTGGTGAAGCATTAAGAGGAGTACAAGATAAATTAGCACAAAAGAAATATTATATGAATAATTTAGTGGATAATATGAACCAAGAAATAAGTACAGAAAATTGTAAATGTGAAAACAATTAAAAAGACTTAATAAAATAGTAAAAAACTCTTGCATTTGTAAGAGTTTTTTGTTATAATATCATAGTTAATAATAATCACATAAAGTTAGTTGATGTTAGTGCCTTATTTAAAGATAAAATAGGTTAGCAAAAATGTAAGCTTTGTGGAAGAAAAAACTAAAGGAGGAATTTAAAATGGCAGTAGTTGCAATGAAACAATTACTAGAAGCAGGTGTTCACTTCGGACATCAAACTAGAAGATGGGATCCTAAAATGGCTGAATACATATTCCAAGCTAGAAACGGAATCCATATTATTGATTTACAAAAGACTTCAAAGAAAATAGACGAAGCATATAACTTCGTTAAAGAACAAGTTGAAGAAGGAAAAACAGTTCTATTTGTAGGAACTAAAAAACAAGCACAAGAATGTATGAAAGAAGCAGCAATAACTTCTGGAATGTACTATGTTGATCAAAGATGGTTAGGAGGAATGTTAACAAACTTCAAAACTATCAGAAAAAGAGTAGAAAGATTAAAAGCATTAGAAACAATGCAAGAAGATGGAACATTTGAAGTTCTACCTAAAAAAGAAGTAATAAAATTAAAGAAAGAAATGGCTAAATTAGAAAACAACTTAGGAGGAATAAAAGACATGGAAGAAATACCAGGTGTTTTATTCATAGTAGATCCTAAAAAAGAAAATATAGCTATATTAGAAGCTAAAAAATTAGGAATACCAGTTGTTGGTTTAGTAGATACAAACTGTAGCCCAGAAAATATTGATTATGTTATACCTGGAAACGATGATGCTATTCGTTCTGTAAAATTAATAGCACAAGTTATAGCAAATGCTTGTATAGAAGGAAAACAAGGAGAAGCTATGGAGTTAAATCCAGAAACAGCAACAGAAGAAGCTGAATCAATTGAAGAAGTTGTATCAAACGAAGAAGCAGTTGTAGAAGAATAATAGTCAATTATATAAAAGATTGTAGGGGCGGACGACTCTGTCCGGCCCTATTTTAAATTATAAATATTTTTAATGTGTTATACACATTAATATAAAATTAAGGAGGAAAAATTAATGATAACAGCAAGTCAAGTAAAAGATTTAAGAGAAAAAACAGGTGCAGGAATGATGGACTGTAAAAAAGTTTTAACAGAGACAGATGGAGATATGGAAAAAGCTATTGAATTATTAAGAGAAAGAGGAATAGCTAAAGCAGCTAAAAAATCTGATAGAATAGCAGCAGAAGGAATTGTTGCAGCATATGTATCTGAAGACGGAAAAGTTGGAGCAGTAGTTGAAGTAAACTCAGAAACAGACTTCGTTGCAAAAAATGAAGAATTTAAAACATTTGTTGAAGATGTTGCAGAACAAATAGCAAAAGAAAATCCAGCAGATGTTGAAGAATTACTTGAACAAACATCAATAAAAGATTCAAACAAAACAGTAAAAGAAGTTTTAACAGACAAAATTGCTAAAATCGGTGAAAACATGACTATAAGAAGATTCAAAAGATTCGAATCAAACGGTTTAGTAGAAAAATATATACATGGAGATGGAAAAATCGGTGTATTAGTAGATATAGAAAATGGAGATGCAGAACTTGCAAAAGATATATGTATGCAAATAGCAGCAGCAAAACCAGAATTCTTAGACAGAGAAGCTGTACCACAAGAAAGATTAGATAAAGAAATGGAAATTCTAAAAGCACAAGCTATGAATGAAGGAAAACCAGAAGCAATAGCTGAAAAAATAGTTCAAGGTAGAGTTGGAAAATTCTATAGTGAAATATGCTTAGTAGAACAAGAATTTGTTAAAAACCCAGACTTAAAAGTTAAAGAATTACTTTCTTCAAAGAATGCAAAAATAAATAGATTTGCAAGATTTGAAAAAGGTGAAGGAATAGAGAAAAAAGAAGAAAACTTTGCAGAAGAAGTAATGAAACAAATAAAATAAAAGTTCAAAAAATGGGAGTACATATATGTGTGCTCCTAATTTTTTTAATAAATGAATAAAAAAAAGGAAATTCTGCATTAAATCTTGCATTTTTATTGTTATTTTATTAAAATAGTGATATATTACATATGTTAAAAAATAAAAGTATTATTGAAAAATACAACATTGGAGGTTTTTATGGGATTATTTAAATCATACAGCGAAAAAGAAGTAAAAAGAGTTATGCCTATAGTTAAAAAAATAAATGAATTAGAACCAGAAATGGAAAAATTATCAGATAAAGAACTACAAGCAAAAACTCCAGAATTTAAAGAAAGATTAGCAAATGGAGAAACTCTAGATGCTCTTTTACCAGAAGCATTTGCGGTAGCTCGTGAAGCATCAAAAAGAGTATTAGGAATGAGACATTTTGATGTGCAATTGATAGGTGGTATAATATTACACCAAGGTAGAATTGCAGAAATGAAAACCGGTGAAGGAAAAACATTAGTTGCGACACTTCCAGTATACTTAAATGCACTTACAGGAAAAGGTGTACATGTTATTACAGTAAACGACTACCTAGCAAAAAGAGATAGTGAATGGATGGGAAAACTATATAAATTCTTAGGTTTATCTGTTGGATTATGTATAAGTGGCATGGAAGCAGATGAAAAACGTGCAGCCTATGCAGCAGATGTAACTTATGGAACAAACAATGAGTTTGGATTTGACTATTTAAGAGACAATATGGTTATATACAAAGAACAAGCAGTTCAAAGAGAACTAAATTACGCAATTGTCGATGAAATTGATAGTATTTTAATAGATGAAGCAAGAACACCATTAATAATATCAGGTAGAGCTAATAAATCTTCAGAATTATATGTTAAAGCAGATACATTTGTTAAAAAGTTACAACCAAAAGTAATAGTAGAAGAAGATGTAAAAGACTTAGAACAAGCAGAAGACAATGAAAAATATGATTATATAGTAGATTTAAAAGCTAAATCAGCATCACTAACACAAAAAGGTACAAAAAAGGCAGAAGAAGAATTTAGAGTAGAAAATTTAAATGATTTAGACAATTCAGAATTAGTGCATCATATAAATCAAGCGTTACGTGCTAATGGTGTTATGAAAAAAGATATAGACTATATCGTAAAAGATGGAGAAGTTTTAATTGTTGATGAATTTACAGGAAGAATTATGTATGGAAGAAGATACAACAATGGATTACATCAAGCAATTGAAGCAAAAGAACATGTAAAAATAGCAGATGAATCTAAAACATTGGCAACAATTACATTCCAAAATTACTTTAGAATGTACGACAAATTATCTGGTATGACAGGTACTGCAATGACAGAAGAAGATGAATTCCAAGAAATTTATAAATTAGATGTAATAGCAATACCAACAAATAAACCAATGGTAAGAAAAGACCATAATGACGTTATATACAAAAATGAAAATGCAAAATTCAGAGCTGTAGTAGAAGATATAAAAGAAAGCAACAAAAAAGGACAACCAGTATTAGTTGGTACAGTTTCTGTAGATAAATCAGAGAAATTAAGTAAAATTTTACAAAAAGAAGGAATAAGACATCAAGTATTAAATGCTAAATACCATGAAAAAGAAGCAGCAATAGTAGCACAAGCAGGTAAGTATGGAGCAGTAACAATATCAACAAACATGGCTGGACGTGGTACTGATATTATGCTTGGAGGAAATAGTGAATTCCTAGCAAAAGAAGAAATGAGAAAAAATAAATACTCAGAAGAAATGATAGAAGCTGCAAACTCTTTTAATGAAACAGACGATGAAGATATATTAAAAGCAAGAAAAGAATTTAAAAGATTAAAAGAAAAGTTTGATGAAGAAATAGAAGAAGAAAGAATAAAAGTAATAGATGCTGGTGGATTAAAAATCATAGGTACAGAAAGACACGAATCAAGAAGAATTGATAATCAGCTTCGTGGACGTAGTGGACGTCAAGGAGATGTTGGTGAATCAAGATTTTACATTGCATTAGATGATGATTTAATGAAAATATTTGGTGGCGACATGATAACTAAAGTATATGATACTTTAGGAGCAGATGAAAATATGCCAATTCAACACAAATTCTTATCAAAAACAGTAGAAAATGCTCAAAAGAAAGTTGAAGGAAAGAACTTCAGTATACGTAAAAATGTACTACAATATGATGATGTAATGAATCAACAAAGAGAATTGATATATGCACAAAGAAGAGAAGTTTTAGATGGACAAGACTTAAAAGAAAGTATCTTAAAAATGGTATCAGGAGTTGCACAAGATGTAGTAAATATGTACGCAAATGTGCCTGAAGGAGAAAATGTAGATACAGAAGGATTAAAGCTTCAAATAAAAGATATATTTGGTTTAGAAAATATAGAGGCATTAAAAGGTGCAGAATTAGATGAAGAAGCATTAATAACAGAGCTACAAGAAAAAGCATTAAAAAGATATGAAGAAAAAGAAGCAGAAGTAGGAGAAGACTTTAGAGAACTTGAAAGAGTAGTAATGCTAAAAGTAGTTGACGAAAAATGGATGAACCATATAGATGCAATGGATGAACTAAAAGATGGAATTGGATTACGTGCATATGGACAAAAAGATCCAGTAGTACAATATAGAATAGAAGGTTCAGAAATGTTTGATGAAATGATTTATGACATAAGAGCAGATGTAGTAAAAATACTATTAAATGTTCATAAATCAGGAAACATGAGAAGAAAAGAAACAGTAGAGATAACAAACGCATCATTAGAAAATATAAACGGAATAGACAACGAAACAACAAATCATGAACCAGTAAAAAATGAAGGACCAAAAATAGGAAGAAACGATCCATGTCCATGTGGAAGTGGAAAAAAATATAAAAACTGTTGTGGAAAATAATCTTACAACCCCTTATTTTATAAGGGGTTGTAAAAAATAAAGAATTAAAGAAATTGTCCACGGATGACAATTTGTCCACGATTTGTTCACAGTAGATAAATATTTATAATATAAATAGTACAGATAATATTATAAATACAAATAATACAGATAATATAGGAAAAACAAGTTTAGTAGTGCTGAGGCAAAAGTTGAAAATTGTTGTAACTATGGAAATATTACAGCAGAAGGAAATACTACTTATATGACTGTAGCTGGTGGAATTGTTGGAGATTCTGAATATAGCTTAGCTATAAATGAGTGTTATAACTCAGGAACTGTAATAGGAAAAAGCATAACTTATATTTATATAGGTGGAATACTTGGAAGACATCAAGTAAGTGGAGAATTTTCTGTACAAGGATGTTATTCAAAAGGAAATGTAGAAGGAGAAAAACATATGAAAAAACAAAATAAGAATACTCAATCTGGTATAACTTTAATAGCATTAATCATCACAATTATTATACTATTAATCTTATCAGCAGTAACAATAAAATTAGTACTAAATGGTGGAATATTAACACGTACAAAAACATCAGCAGAAGAACAAATAGTAGCCCAAGAAAAAGAATATATAAGCTTAGCATATAGTGAATATAATATGTCAAAAATAAATAATACAGACTACACAATGCAAGAAGCACTAGATGCACAAAAAGCAGGAGCAACAGCAGAAGGTGATGAAATATTAGGGTGGTCAATAACATTTGAAAAAACAAGTAATCAATATACATTGAATAGTGATGGAAGTATTGATGAAGGAATACCAAATAGATGGGATGGAAAAACAACAGAAACGCCAGAGATAACAGAAGAAAATAGTTGGCATATATACACTAGTGAGCAACTTAAATACTTTGCAGACTTTGTTAATGGAGAATTAACAGAAGAAGAAAAAAGAAATCTAAGCATAACAGAAGACACAATAGTATATTTAGAAGCAGATTTAGACTTAGGAGCAAGAGCAAACGAAAAAGGAGAAAAAGTTGTTGGTAGTGAATGGACTCCAATAGGAATAGAAACAACAAGTGCTTTTGTAGGAACATTTGAAGGAAACAACCATTATATAACAGGAATATATGTAAATATAGAGGGCAACTTTGGAGGAATATTTGGAAATTCAAACACAATAAAAAATCTTACAATAAAAAATAGTTATATAAAAGGAGCGAATTGTTCAGGAGGAATAGTAGGAGCACTAAGAACAGGAACAATAGAAAACTGTCATAATATTAATGCTGTCGTAAATGCAGATAGTATTACAGCTGGAGGGGTAGTAGGACAGCTAAAAACAAAAGCAATTAATTGTAGTAATACAGGTAATGTATCAGGTAATAAACAGACAGGAGGAGTAGCAGGATATGCATCTAATTCCTCAACTATATCAAGTTGCTATAATACAGGCAATGTATCAGGTGATAAGAATACAGGAGGAGTAGCAGGATATGCAAGGATTTCTTCAACTATATCAAATTGCTATAATACAGGTAATGTATCAGGTAATGAATTTACAGGAGGAGTAGCAGGATATGCATATAATTCCTCAACTATATCAAGTTGCTATAATACAGGCAATGTATCAGGTGATAATTATACAGGAGGAGTAGCAGGATATGCACATAATTTCTCAACTATATCAAGTTGCTATAATACAGGCAATGTGTCAGGTGATAATTATACAGGAGGAGTAATAAGTGGTGTATACACATCCTCAAATATATCAAATTGCTATAATATAGGAACTGTAACGGGAAATGGCGAACGCATTGGAGGTATAGTTGGAAATGCAGGTCCTTCTTCAATTATATCAAGTTGCTATAATACAGGAGATGTAACAGGAAATGCAACTGAAAATGAAAGCAATATAGGAGGAATAGCAGGAATAACATTTGGAACAATAGATAACTGTTACAATACAGCTTCAATAACCGGAAATGATGGTGCAGTAGGTGGCATTTTAGGACAGATAGGAGTAGGAACTAGTGGAGTTTCTACCGATATAAAGAATTGTTATAATTTAGGAACAATAAGTGGTAACGATTTCATTGGTGGAATAATAGGATGGACATCTGAAACAAAAGCTTTAGGAACAATAGAAAATAACTATAATGCTGGAGAAATTAAAGGTAAAGATTCTGTAGGAGGAATAATAGGAAGAAATTCATATAAGTTTGTTGTTAAAAATTGTTATAATAAAGGAACTATAGAAGGAAAAACTCAGGTAGGAACTATAATAGGAAATCAAACATCAAGTAATGTGACTAATTTAAGTAGAATGTATTATTTAAATACAATTAACTTATCAGCAATAGGAAATGCTGAAACACCAGAAACTGTAAGAAGTATAGATAATAACTTTAACTCATTAGAAGAATTCCTAAATTGGTTAAAAAATAATTAGAAATAAAAAATAACTTAAATAGAAAAGGCAGTACTAATTTTTGTATTGTCTTTTTTATATAAAAAATTGACAAATGAAAAATAAAACATATATAATAATTAGTTCTATTATTTTTGCAATTTTTATTGTGATAGGAAACAGTTATCAAAAAGTAGGTTCTTGGAATTTAGTTTTTAATAATTTGAAAACAGTTGGACTTTCTATATTACAAGTAATTATATGTTGTTAGACATGGTCAAACAGAATGAAATGATAAAAGATGAAGATATAGGACCTTATCTTCCTAATAATGCTAGCGTTCAAGAATATAGTATTTGAAAAGGAAAAAGTGTCAACAAAATTTGTGGTTAAGTAACAGAAAAAATTTATAAAAATTATTGACAAATAGTGTAAAATAAAAGTATAATGAATATAGTAATATGTAGATGGTAGAGGAAACTTTACCATCTAATATTTTTGAAAAAACTAGGCAAAAGAATATAAATATATAAATTAAAATGAAGAAGGAATATAAATGTTAAATCAATTTTCAAGAACAGAGTTATTAATAGGAAAAGAAGGTATAGATAAATTAAAAGATACTAAAGTAGCAGTATTTGGAATAGGCGGAGTTGGTTCGTTTGTTGTTGAGGGATTGGTAAGAGCTGGAATAGGAAAGTTTGTATTAGTAGATGATGATAAAGTATGTCTTACAAATTTGAACAGACAAATAATTGCAACAAGAAAAACAATTGGAAAATATAAAGTAGAAGTAGCAAAAGAAAGAATATTAGAAATAAATCCAAATGCAGAAGTTGAAGTTTTTCAAGAGTTTTTTATGCCTGGAAATGAAAAAATAATAGATAATACAATAGACTATGTAGTAGATTGCATAGATACAGTTACAGCAAAAATTGAACTAGTAATGCAATGCAATAAATTGAATATTCCAATAATATCAGCAATGGGAACAGGAAACAAGTTAGATCCATCTAAATTTGAAATTACAGATATATACAAAACTAGTGTATGTCCATTAGCAAAAGTAATGAGAAAAGAATTAAGAAAAAGAGATATAAAATCATTAAAAGTTATATATTCTAAAGAAGAACCAATAAAACCAGACAATGAATCAGAATTTAGTTGTAAAACAAATTGCATTTGTCCACCAGGAACAAAAAGAAAATGTGCACAAAAAAATCAAGTGCCTGGAAGTATATCATTTGTACCATCAGTTGCAGGACTTATGATAGCTGGAGAAATAGTAAAAGAAATTATAAGTAAATAAAGAAGAAAAATCTTAGTTTTTCTTCTTTTTTTATAGACTTTTAGTTAAAAATGAATTAAAATAGATACATAAAAAAGTACATTGAAAGGTGATTAATATGATATTTGAGAAAATATTTTTTTATATTGTAGCAATTGCTCTATTTGTTATAATATTCTTACAAATGATGAGAAAAAAAGATAATACTTACTTAGCAAGTTTAATACTACAAGGAATTGGAATATTAGTAAGTCTTATATGCTTAATAGCCAATGTAAATATTAACTTGATTATCAAAATTATTATATATATAATAGCTATTATTATTCCTATAGTGCTATTAATTTTAGAAAA
>CAJKDR010000013.1 GCA_905198755.1 uncultured Clostridiaceae bacterium | reverse complement strand
TAATACTTTTATAATTTTTTAATAAAATATTGGCTTTTTTTGAGTTAAATGGTATAATCATTTTAATTTGAAAAAGGAGAGAAAAATGTTATTAGTAAACAACAACAATAAAATAAAAGTGTATGCTTTTGTTGGCCCATCTGGCACAGGAAAAAGTTATAGAGCACAAATGGTTGCTGGTGAATATGATATACATTACATTATAGATGATGGCTTATTTATAAAAGATAATGAAGTTATAGCTGGAAATTCAGCGAAAAAAGCACCAACGAAAATAGAAACTGTAAAGCATGCATTGTTCCTAACAGAAGAGGAAAAAAAAGAAATAAGAAAAGCAATAAAAAAATATAAACCAGAAGGAATACTTATTTTAGGAACTTCTGATAATATGGTTAAAAAGATAGCAGAAAATCTAGGATTACCAGAAGTGGAAAAGATAATAAGAATAGAAGAAATAGCTACACCAGAAGAAATGGAAGATGCAAAAAGAATAAGAAGAACAGAAGGAAAGCATGTAATTCCAGTGCCTACATTTGAAATAAAAAAAGACTTTTCTGGATATATATTAGATCCATTACAAATATTTAAATCAAAAGGGAAAGGCAATGAACCATATATTTCAGAAAAATCAATTATAAGACCAACATTTAGCTATCTTGGTAATTTTACAATTTCAGATACAGTCTTTAGGCAAATAATAGAATATTTGGCATCAAAAACAGATTTTATATATAAAATAGTAAAAACAAGGGTAGACAATATGCCAGAAGGACCATCTATATATATGGAAGTGATTGTATTATTTGGATTTGATTTAGTAACAGGATTGTCAAGCTTTAAACAAAAAGCTAAAAAAGAGATAGAAAAATTAACTACAATGAATGTTCAAAAAATAAATATAGTAGCAAAAGGAATAAAAATATTAGATAATAAGGAGGAATAAAAAATGGGATATGTAGTAGCAGTAGATGGAGCATCAGGTACAGGAAAGGGAACAGTAACAAGAATAGTTGCAGAAAAATTAGGATTGGTAACAATAGACACAGGAGCATTATATAGATGTGTTACTTTGGAAGTACTTAATAAAAATATATCTTTTGATGATGTAGAAACAATAGAAAATATAACTAAAAATATGAATGTAGAATTAAAAGTAGAAAATAACAAACAATATGTTTATTTAAATGGTGAAGATGTATCAGTAGAAATTAGAACTCCAAGAGTAACATCAAACGTTTCAGAAATAGCAGCAATAAAAGAAGTAAGAGCAGAGATGGTACATATACAAAGAAGATTAGCAAAAGGAAAAAATGTAATAATGGAAGGAAGAGATATAGGAACAACAGTATTTCCAGATGCCGATGTGAAAATCTTTTTAGAATGTAGTGCAGAAGAAAGAGCAAAAAGAAGAGTACAACAAAACAAAGAAAATGGAATAGAAACTTCATATGAAGAAGTTTTAGAAAGTATAAAACATCGTGATTACATAGATTCAACAAGAGAAGTGAGTCCACTTAGAAAGGCAGAAGATGCAATAGTAGTTACAACAGATGGTTGCAAAGACAATGAAGGTGGAGAAAAAGTATATAAAGTAGTATATGAATCTCTAAAAAACAAAAAATTAATATAAATATATCAAAAGTATAAAGGAGAGAGCAAAAAGATGATAAGAGTAATAGTGAAATTCTTTGTAAGAATATTCACATTGATTTTATTTAGAGTACAAACATATGGTCAAGAAAACATAGAAAAAGGAAAGGCATATATAATGTGCGCAAACCATACAAGCAATTGGGATCCACCAGTTTTATACTCTGCCACTAAAAGAGAAATGTATATGATGGCAAAACAAGAGCTTTTCAAAAATAAATTCTTATATTGGTTTGCAGATAAAACAAATATTTTTCCAGTTAAAAGAGGTAAACAAGATATAGAATCAATTAAGAAATCATTAAAAGTATTAAAGGAGAATAAAATATTAGCTATATTCCCTGAAGGTACAAGAAATGGAATGAAAAAAAGAGGAAAGATTCAAAATGGCCCAGCATATTTAGCTGCAAGAAGTGGTGTAGAAGTAATACCAGTAAGAATAGAAGGGAATTTTAAACCATTTAGAAAAGTAAAACTATATTATGGAAAGCCATTAGATTTTTCAGAATATCAATCAAAAAAACCAGAAAAGGAAACTTTAGATTTAATAAGCGGAGAAATAACAAAGGCAATATGGCCAAATATAAATATACCACAAAAGCAGAGTTGAAATATACTCTGTTTTTATTGACAAATCAAATGTTTTGGAGTATAATATTAAATAGCATTTTTAGGACATGGCAAGCCGTGTCCTAAAAATAATTATCCAAGAAAGTAAGGTAAAAATATGGAAGAAGAAAATTTTGAAGAATTGTTCAATAAATCTTTAGAAGAAAAAAGATTTGATAAAACAATAACAGGAAAAGTTATTGAAGTATCTTCAAAAGGAGAAATTTTTGTTGACTTTGGATATAAAGCAGATGGAATTATACCATTAAAGGAATATTCAGAAGATGAAAATAAAAATCCTAAAGATGAATTTAATCCAGGAGATACAATTACTGCTGATGTTTTAAAGTGGAATGATGGATTAGGAAATGTTCTTTTATCTTATAAAAGAGTAGAAAAAAGAAGAAAGATAAAAGAAGAAAAGGAAAAAAGAATTAAAGAAGCTAAAGAACGTGAAATAAAAAGAGAAGAAAGAGCTAAAAGTTTAAAAGAGTTTTGGGATAATATAAAAATAGGAAAGAGATATACAGGAACAATTGATAAAATTGCTGACTATGGTTTATTTATTAATTTAGGACCAACTAAAGGATTACTACATATTTCAGAGATATTTTGGAATAAAGACGAAAAATTAGAAGACAAATTTAATGTTGGAGAAGTCATAGAAGTAATAGTAAAAGATTTTGATAAAGAAAACAACAAAATATCACTTGCATATCCTCTAAAAGGTGAAAATCCTTGGTATGCTTTAGCAAGTAAATATAATATTAATGATGTTGTAACATGCAAGGTAATTAAATTTGCACCATTTGGAGCTTTTGTAGAAATAGAAAAAGGTTTAGAAGGATTAGTACATAATTCAGAAATAACAACATTACATAGAGTTGCAAAACCAGAAGATGAATTAGAAATAGGACAAATGGTAAATGCTAAAATAATAAATATTGATAAAGAAAGTAGAAAAATAGGTTTATCAATTAAAGAACTTGAAGGAACATCAAAAGAATATGGATATGAAGATTATATAAATAATAAATAAAAGGAGAAAGAAAATGAATAATAAAAATATAAGAAATATTGCAATTATAGCACACGTTGATCATGGAAAAACAACTTTAGTAGATGCACTACTAAAACAAAGCCATGTTTTTAGAGATAATGAAGTAGTACAAGATAGAGTAATGGACTCTAATGATTTGGAAAAAGAAAGAGGAATAACAATACTTTCTAAAAATACATCAGTACAATATAAAGATGTAAAAATAAATATAGTAGATACTCCAGGACACGCAGACTTTGGAGGAGAAGTAGAAAGAGTTTTAAAAACAGTTGATGGTGTTTTATTACTAGTAGATGCTTTTGAAGGAGCAATGCCTCAAACAAGAGAGGTTTTAAAGAAATCATTAGCATTAGACTTAAAACCAATAGTTGTCATAAATAAAATAGATAGACCTGGAGCAAATCCAGAAAAAGTTGTTGATGAAGTAATTGAATTATTTATAGAACTAAATGCAACAGATGAACAATTAGATTTTCCTGTTGTATATGCTTCAGCAAAATTAGGAATAGGAAAAATGAATCTAGAAGATGAATCATCTGATTTAACATGTTTATTTGAGACAATAATAAATACAATAAATCCACCAGAATGTGATGAAGATGGAACAATGCAAATGTTGGTATCTAACATAGATTATGATGATTATGTTGGAAGAATCGCAGTAGGTAGACTAGAGCGTGGAACAGTAAAAACAGGAATGAATGTTGTTATATGCAAAAAAGATGATAAAACAGTAAATGGAAAAATAGCCAAAGTTTATACACATCAAGGATTAAAGAAAGTAGAAGTTGAAGAAGCAAAAGCAGGAGATATTATTGAAATAGCAGGAATTTCAGATATAAATATAGGTGATACAATTTGTGATCCAGCAAATCCAGAAAAGATACCTTTTGTTGATATAGATGAACCAACAGTTTCTATGACATTTAGTGTAAACGATGGACCTTTCGCAGGACGTGAAGGTGAGTTTGTTACATCAAGACATTTAAGAGATAGATTATTTAAAGAACTTGAAAGAAATGTAAGTTTAAGAGTAAAAGAAACAGATAGAGCAGAAGCATTTGAAGTATCTGGACGTGGTGAATTACACTTATCTGTATTAATAGAAACAATGAGAAGAGAAGGATTTGAATTATTAGTATCTCGTCCAAAAGTTATTTTTAAAGAAATAGATGGAAAGAAATGTGAACCAATTGAAAGATTAGTTGTAAATGTTCCAGATGATTGTATAGGAAATGTTATTGAAAAATTAGGAAGAAGAAAAGCTGAAATGCTTAATATGGAACCTGCAGAAGATGGTCATACAAAAGTAGAATTCAAGATTCCAGCAAGAGGATTAATTGGTTATAGAACAGAATTCTTAACAGACACTAAAGGTGAAGGAACAATGAACCATATATTTGATTCATATGAAGAATATAAGGGTGATATTCAAGCAAGAACAAGAGGTACAATTGTTGCATGGGAAGCTGGAACATCTATAACATATGGATTATACAATGCACAAGATAAAGGTGAATTATTTATAGGACCTGGTGTAGAAGTATATGAAGGAATGATAGTTGGATTAAATTCTAGAAATGAAGACTTAGCAATAAATGTATGTAAAGAAAAACATTTAACTAATACTAGAGCTTCAGGTTCAGATGATGCTTTAAGATTAGTTCCACCAATTCAAATGTCATTAGAAAAAGCAATTGAATTTATTCAAGATGATGAATTAGTAGAAGTAACACCTAAAAACATTAGATTAAGAAAGAAAATATTAGATACAAAAACAAGAGAAAGAGAAGCTAGAAGAAATAAGTAGGAGAAAAAATGAAAACATATTTAAAATCAGGAGTTGAAAGATTAAACAAGACCTCTTCTTATAAAGGTGGAAGATATAATGAAATTGGAATCTCTGAGTCGCATAAAATTCCTACAAGTCCTGACAGCATAGAACGAAGAAGAATACATGAAGATATAAAAAGAATGATAAGAAAGCACCATAGTAAAGAGGAAATTATCTCATATTTATTGAAAACATATACAAATTCAACCGTTAAAAGTTTTTTTGAAACATATGTTGATTACCATTTTGAAAGAGAAGAAAGGTAAAAATCGTGAATAAAATAGCACTATTAGAAATAAAAGAAAAAGCTTTAGAAAATCATATACCAATTATAATGGATGACACATTGGAATATATTTATGAATTATATAATGACAAAAAAATAAGCAGTATTCTAGAAATAGGTACTGCTGTTGGCTATTCTGCTATCTGTTTTACTAAGTTTTTAAGCGATGATGGAATTATTGATACAATTGAGAGAGATGAACAAAGAATAGAAGAAGCAAAAATAAATGTAAAAAAAGCAGAGGTAGAAAAACAAATTAATATAATTTCAGGAGATGCAGTTGAAATATTACCAACTATTAATAAAAAATATGATATGGTATTTATAGATGCTGCAAAAGGGAAATATCCTATTTTTTTAGAACATGCTTTAAGATTATTAAAAAATGATGGTATAATATTAGCTGATAACATATTATATAAGGGGTATGTTATGAGCGATTATAATAAACATAAACAAAGAACCGCTGTAAGAAATTTACGAGAATATATAAAAGAAACAACAGAAGATCCAAATTTAATAACAGAAATTTTAGAAATAGGAGACGGTTTAGCTATTAGCAAGAGGAGAAATTAGTATGTTAGATCAATATAAAGAAACAATATCTACTAATGAAATAATAGAAAGAGTTAACAAAGAAAATTTATATGCAGACTTTGTTAATTCTCAAGAAAATGGATTTTTTGAATTTATGAATTACGTTTATGATGTAATAGAGAACTTAAAAAATCATGCTCAAATTAGTCAATTTATAGAAATTAGAGCAAGAATAAAAGATACTGACAGCGCAGTTAAAAATTTTCAAAAAAATAAAATGCTTGATGATGTATTTGGGATTGAAATAATATGTGCCAACGAAAATGAAATTCATGAAATTAAAGAAGAACTAGAAAAAACATTTAAAAGTACAAGATCAAAATTTCATAATAAAGAAAATGGCTATAAAGCATGGCATGAGTCTTATTCAATAAAAAAAGGAAATAATAGTACATTAGCAAGTCATAATGTACCAGCAGTAGAATGCCAATTTAAAACAATAGATGTTGAATTAAATACAGAAGCTAGTCATCATGATTACAAAAAAGTAAACAAAGAAGAAATTCAAAACAAGCTAAACAATGAAACATTAATAATTGGAAAACAAATACCTAGAATGTGGGTGTCTAGAGAAAATGGCTTTTATGAATTAAAATATAAAGAAATAATAAGAAGACTTTATCCATTTGTAGACATAACAACAATAAAAGAACCAGAAGAAAAAAATAAATTAATATAGGAGAAAAATATGAACAAAAAACCGGAATTATTAGCACCAGCAGGATCTTTTGAAAAAGCAAAAATTGCTTTTTTATATGGTGCAGACGCTGTATATATGGGAACATCTTCTTTATCATTAAGAAGTAGGGTTTCTGTAAATGATGACGAATTAGAAAAAACAATTGAATATGCACATAGTATAGGAAAAAAGGTATATGCTGCAGTCAATATTTTTGCTTGGGATGATAAATATGAAGAAGTAATAAAACAAGCAAAAATATTAAATGATATAAAAGTAGATGGAGCTATTATTTCAGATGGAGGAATAGTAGAAATATTTAAAAAATATGCTCCTAATGTTGATATACATATAAGCACACAAGCTAATATAGTAAGCTATCATAATGCAAATTTTTGGGAGAAAAATGGAGCAAAAAGAGTTATATTAGGAAGAGAATTAAATAAAGAACAAATAAGAGAAATAATTGAAAAAACTCCAGATGATTTAGAAACAGAAATATTTGTTCATGGAGCAATTTGCTTTGGATATTCAGGAAGATGCTTCTTAAGTGATTTTTTAGCATGTAGAAGTGCTAATCTTGGAGACTGTGCACAGAGTTGCAGATGGGCTTATAATGTATATGTTGAAGAAAAAAATAATCCAGGTAATCTAATGCCTGTAGAAGATGATGAACATGGAACATATATATTTTCATCAAAAGATTTATGCTTAATAAAGGAATTACCAGAAATTATTGAAATGGGAGTAGATAGTTTAAAAATAGAAGGTAGACTAAAAACAGAATATTATTTAGCATCTGTTATAAATACTTATAGAACTGCAATAGATGAATGTATAAAGAACACAGAAAACTATGATTATACTAAATATCTAAAAGAATTAGAAAAAACAAAAACTAGAGGATTAACAACATTTTATTTTAATGATAGAAATAATAAAGACTTTCAAGAATATGAAGGAAAGCAATATAATTTACAATATGAATTTGGTGGTAAAATATTAAAATATGATGAAGACAAATCAATAATAGAAATAAGAAACAAATTAAAAGTAGGGGATACATTGGAGATATTAATTCCAGGAACTATTAATAATTATGTGTTTAACATAGAAAAATTATGGGACTCTGAAACAAATGAAGAAATAGAATGCGTTAACCCAGGAAAACAAGGACAAACAGTAAAAATGCACTTACCAATAAAATGTGAGGAAAATTGGATAATTAGAAGAAAAAAAGATGTGTAAAACACATCTTTTTGCAATTTTATGTAAAACATGATATAATTAATATTGATAATGGCAATTACCATATCAAAAATATTTTTAAGGAGGTCATATTTTTATGATCGAAAATAGCATATCTCACATGTTGGAACGGATAAGAGAAACGGTAAGCTCCGAAACTAGTATGATTGGAATATCATTAAAGATGTCCAATGTGGATAACGAAGCCCCATCACAAGTATCAATTCGCATGTACAATAAAGATGATAAATCTTTTGAATTGATAAAAGAAAGTTTTTCATGTGATATAGACGGAATGAAAGTAATTATCGGATTGTTTAGCAATTTATATGATTTTCCTAGAATTTCAAATTGCGACAAAGCAACTACAGTAGACAAAGATACTGACACAGTTGAAATCTTCTATTTGTTCGAATATGAAGAACCTGATAAAAACTAACATTCGAAAATGGTGCTACTTTTAGTGGCACTATTTTTATATTAATATATAAATACTTTGAACAGAAATTTACTCTGCAAATTTTTGTTATTCTATAAAATACCTAAGCTATATTTTTTCCGACAAGAAATCCTAAAATCAATATAATTACTGAAATTAAACTTTCTATGTTTAAAGAATATGTAGGATAGAGGATTAATAAACTGCCAAGGCTAAATCCAATTATTCCGAACATAGTTTGAGAATGAAAATATGTTAATAATTTTTTTATTAATTTCATTAAAATTAGTGAACCGACAGTTACTCCAATAATCATTGGAAAAATTACATTCATATTTACAATAGAAACTGCACTAAGATATGTATTATATACGCCTAAAATCATTAAAATAACGGTGCTACTAACTCCGGGGTATAACAATTCCAAAGCTCATAAAAAAGCCGCTTAAAACTAAAAATAAGAAGCTAAATTCATTAGGATAATATCCACTTTTATATACAACACTATTTTCAAATAAAATTAAGCCTAAACCTATAACAAAACAAACTATAAAAGATAGATAACTAGAAAACGAAGAAGTTTTACTTTTATTCAATTCTTGCTTGTATAAAATATAAATACTACCTAACAGTAATCCTATAAATAAAGATTTTGTTTGAACTGGAATTGCATCAAAAAAATAAACAAGAATGTTGCTAAAAATAATACAACCGAAAAAACCACCTAAAGCAATTGGAATGAGAAATTTTAGGTTCTTTTTAATATCTTTAAAAAATCCTAGAATACTATCTATTAATTTTTCATATATACCAAATATAATACAAAGTACACCACTACTAATACCAGGTAAAATAGCACCTGCACCAATAAAAATTCCTTTAACAAAATTAAATAAGAATTGCATATATATCACCTAATTGGAGTATATTATACAATTCTTTGTTTAGAACAATAATTTTAATTTGCAAGATAAATAATGTTTCATAAATTATAATTTAACTTAATAATGTTATTTTATTTTTATCTGATTTTTTTATAAAACCCTCATTTTTTAAGCTTTTTATTTCTCTCATCATAGCACTTCTATCAACACTTAGATAATCAGCTAAATCTGTTAAACTAAGGGGAAGAGTAAAGGTTTTACTAAAATTTTTTTCTGATAATATTCTAAAATAAGAGATTAGTTTATCTCTTATTGTTTTCTTAGATAGCAATTCTATTCTTAAGTTTAAGTCTGATACTTTTGTTAGAACTAAGTTTGGTAATCCTATTAATAATTCTTCATGCATCTTACAATTTTTTTTACATTTTTTTTCAAATATATCATAATTAAAAATTAATATTTTAGATTTTTCTTTAGCAATTACAAATAATTCGTTATTAGTATTTATTTGATAAAAAATTTCACCAAATACATCAAATTTATTGAACTTTTCAACAATTGTTTGATTACCATTAAAGTCATATCTCATTAAGTCTGCTGATCCATTTAAAACAATACAAACTTGATTTCTATTTATAATATATGTTGTTACAATTTCATTTTTTTCAAAAGTTTTTAATTGTACTTTATCACAAGAATTTAATAATTTATTTGAAAAATCTTCTATATTAAAATTTGTTCTCATATAGTATCTCCTTAAATAATTATATTGTAATTATATCACTAAAAAGTTGCAATTGCAACAAGAATACATAAAAGCTAAAATTACATTTATTTCAAAGAGCATAAAAATATTGATTTTTCAATACTTTTATTATTAGTAATAAAATGTAAAAAAAACTTTGATTTTGTAATATAAATGTAATATTTGAGATAACTCACTAAAATAAAGCTTTTTTGCTAGTTTAAAAGTCAAAAAAATAAAAAAAGCAAAAAAGTTGCAATTGCAACTTTTTTATATTATTTTTTGAGATATAATTATGACATAATCAATTAGGGGGTACGTAAAATGAAAATCATTAAAAGAGACGGAACAATTGTAGACTATGATCCAGAAAAAATTAGAGTAGCAATAAGTAAAGCTAACGAAGAAGTTTCAAAAAGAGATAAGGCTTCAAAAGAACAAATTAAAGAGATTATTAATTATATTGAAGATTTAAGAAAACCTAGATTATTAGTAGAAGATATACAAGATATAATCGAAAAAAAATTAATGGAATTTGAAAAGTATAATCTTGCTAAAAAATATATTACATATCGTTATACAAGAGAATTAGTAAGAAAAGCAAATACAACAGATCAATCAATAAAAGAATTAATTGATGGAGAAAGTGAATATTGGAATACTGAAAATTCAAATAAAAATGCAAAAGTTGTAACAACACAAAGAGATTATTTAGCTGGAATAACAAGTACAGATATTGCTAGAAGATTCTTATTACCAGAAGATGTTGTAAAAGCACACGATGAAGGCATAATTCATTTCCATGATATGGATTATTTTAGCCAAAATGCTTTACACAACTGTGAATTAGTAAACTTAGAAGACATGCTACAAAATGGTACCCTAATAAATGGAGTAATGATAGAAAAACCTCATAGATTTTTAACTGCTATGACAATAGCAACACAAATAATTTTAGCTGTTACTTCATCAAGTTATGGTGGATGTACAGTTACATTATCACACTTAGCTCCTTTTGTAAGAGATAGTTATAATAAATTTTACGCAAAATATAAGAATAGAAATTTATCTGATGAACAATGCAAAAAATTTGCCATGGAAGATACTAAGAAAGAAGTTGCTGATGGTGTTCAAACATTCAATTACCAAGTAAATTCTATGACAAATACTAATGGACAAGCACCATTCTTATCTGTTTGTATGTACTTAGGAGAAACAGATGAATATAAAGATGAACTTGCAATGATTATAGAAGAATTTTTAAATCAAAGAATACTAGGATTTAAAAATTCAAAAGGTGTTTATATTACACCAGCATTTCCAAAACTTTTATATGTTTTGGAAGAAGACAACATTAAGGAAGGTTCAAAATATTGGTATTTAACACAACTTGCAGCAAAATGTACTGCTAAAAGAATGGTTCCTGATTATATTTCAGAGAAAATAATGAAAGAAACTAAAATAAATCAATGGGGACAAGGAGATGCTTATCCTTGTATGGGATGTAGAAGTTTCTTAACTCCATGGACAACAAAAGGCAATCCTTCAAATGCATTAGATTATGTTGAAGGAAAAGGAAAATATTATGGTAGATTTAATCAAGGTGTTGTAACTATAAACTTAGTTGATGTTGCTTTATCTTCATCACAAGATAAAGATAAATTTTGGGAAATCTATGAACAAAGATTAGAATTATGTCATAAAGCTTTAAAAGCTAGACATGAAAGATTAGCTAAGGCTACTAGTGATGTTGCACCAATATTATGGCAAAATGGAGCATTAGCTAGATTGAAAAAAGGTGAAAGTATTCACAAATTATTACATGATGGATACTCTACATTATCATTAGGATATGCAGGATTATATGAATGCGTAAAATATATGACAGGACATAGCCATACAGATAATGGTGATGGAAAAGAATTTGCTTTAGAAGTAATGCAAAAATTAAATGATAAATGTAATAAATGGAAAGAAGAAGAAAAAATTGATTATAGTGTTTATGGTACACCAATCGAAAGCACAACATATAAGTTTTCTAAATGCTTAAGACAAAGATTTGGTACAATAAAAGGAATAACAGATAGAGATTATATTACTAATTCATATCATGTACCTGTATTTGAAGAAATAGATGCATTTAAAAAATTAAAATTAGAAAGTGAATTTCAAAGATTATCACCAGGTGGTGCTATATCATATATTGAAACATCAAATTTACAAGATAATGTAGATGCTGTTATAGAAGTTATAAAATTTATTTATGATAATATCATGTATGCAGAATTAAATACAAAATCTGACTATTGTCAAGAATGTGGATTTGATGGTGAAATATTAATAGATGATAATTTAGAATGGTATTGCCCAAATTGTGGTAATAGAAATCATGACACTCTAAATGTTGCAAGAAGAACTTGTGGATATATTGGAAGCCAATTCTGGAATAAAGGTAGAACACAAGAAATAAAAGAAAGAGTATTACATTTAGATAATAAAGATGACGAATAATTTTCTAAATAAGCGACGTATTGCAGTGTCAAGCGTCGCTTAAAAAATAGAATATAGTTTCAAAGGAGAGAATATTTTATGAGATATAATAAAATTAGAAAAATGGATATATCTAATGGACCAGGAGTAAGAGTTTCAATTTTTATGCAAGGGTGCACATTCAATTGTAAAAATTGTTTTAATTCTGAAACACATGATTTTAATGGAGGAAAAGAATTCACAGATGATACAATAAATAGAGTATTAGAATTATGTGATAATGAAACTATTAGAGGACTTTCTATTTTGGGAGGCGAGCCAATGCATCCAAAAAATATTGAAGGGACTACTAAATTAGCCAAAGCATTTAAGAAAAAATATCCAAATAAAGATTTATGGATTTGGTCAGGCTTCTTATTTGATAAAAATTTAAAAGATAAAGAAGTAGTAAAATATGTTGATGTATTAGTTGATGGACAATATATAGATGAACTACATAATCCAACTCTAAAATGGAAAGGGTCTTCTAATCAAAGAGTAATAGATGTACAAAAAAGCTTAAAATCAAATAATGTAGTTTTATTTGAATAGTAAAATTTATTTTTGGAGAATGTGAATGAAAGTAATAAAAAGAGATGGAAGAGCTGTAGATTATGACAAACAAAAAATAGCAATTGCAATAAATAAAGCAAATAATGAGGTTATTCCAGAAAAAAGAGCATCAAAAGATGAGATTAAAGATATAACTAATTACATTGAGGCATTGGGGAAAAAAAGAATGCTTGTTGAAGATATTCAAGATGTAATAGAACAGAAATTAATGGAATTAGATAAATATGAATTAGCTAAAAAATATATAGTATATAGATATACGAGAGCTTTAGTTAGAAAATCTAATACTACAGACGAATCAATATTAGGCTTAATTAGAAAAAATAATAAAGAACAAGAAGAAAGCACATCAGTACTTGCATCAACACAAAGAAATTATATTGCAGGAGAAGTTTCTAGAGATTTAACAAAAAGATTATTGCTTCCAGAAAAAATAACTAAGGCTTATGAAGATGGCGTTTTATATTTTCATAATGCAGACTATTTTGTACAACCGATATTTAATACGTCTTTTATTAATATAGGAGATATGCTAGATAATGGTACTGTAATAAATGGAATGAGAATAGATCCACCAAAAAATTTTCAAGTTGCATGTATTTTAACAACACAAATTATTGCAACTGTAGCTAGTAATCAATATGGAAAACAATATGTAGATTTATCTCATTTGGGAAAATATATAGAAAAAAGTTATAAAAAAATAGAAGAACAATTAAAAGAGATATATGAATCAGACTTGAATGAAAATTCAATAACTGAAATTTCAAATAATATTTTAAAAAAAGAAATAAAAGCGGGAGTTCAAACATTATTGTATCAAATAAATACTTTAATGACTACAACAGGAAAACCACCAAAAGTTGCATTAATATTAAAGTTAAATAAGGATGATGAATATTTAAAAGAAAATTCAATAATAATAGAAGAAGTACTTAATCAAACATATAATGGTATGAAAAATGAAGATGATGAATTCGTAGTACCTCATTTTCCAGAGCTTATTTATGTGCTTGATGAATTAAATAATTTATCTGGAGGAGAATATGATTACTTAACAAAATTAGCTATAAAATGTACTTTGAAAAGATCTTCTCCAAGCTATGCTTCTGGGGAAAAAGCAAAATTTTTAAATGAAGGTCAATTTAATCAGGGAGTTGTTACAATTAATCTTGTACAAATAGGACTAATTGCAGATGGTGATGAGGAAAAATTCTGGGAAATGCTTGATGAAAAATTGGAATTGTGTAAAGAGGCACTAATGTGCAGACATTATGCTTTACTTGGAATAAATTCTAATATTAGCCCAATTCATTGGCAACATGGTGCAATATCAAGAATAAATAAGAATGACAAAATCGATGATTTGTTAATGAAAAAATACTCAACATTATCATTAGGATATGTAGGGTTAGATGAACTATCAAGAGTTGTAAAAGAAAAAGGAATAGATGAAGAAGAAGGTTATACTTTTGCAATAAAAGTATTAAAAAAATTAGAAGCAAAGACTAAAGAATGGCAGAAGGATACTGGAATAGGCTTTAATGTATATGCTACAGAATCTAAACATGTTTTAAGTAAATTTGCTGAAACTGATAAAGAAAAATTTGGTACAATAAAAAATGTTACAGATAAAGGATATTATAAAAAATCTTATTATATGAATGAACCAGATAAAATTGATACAATTGAAAGATTAAAATTAGAAGGAGAATTTCAAGAATTAACATCAGGTGGAGCAGTATCATATGTATCTATAGAAAAAAATAAAAATAACATAGAAAATATAGTAAGAAATATAAATAAAAGGATGGATTATGGAAAAAAACGATGTAAAAAAGGCAAAGGTTTTTTTCAAAATAATCTATCCTTTTTGTGTGCAAATGAGAAAGGAATAACATTATTAGCGCTAATACTAACAGTAGTAATAATGATAATATTAGCAGCAGTAACAATAAATGTAGCACTAGGAGAAGGAGGCTTAGTAGACCAAGCAAAATGGGCAGCAGAGCAAACAGCAAATTCAACAAAGTCAGAGCAGGAGCAACTAGATGATGTAGCAGACCAAATAAATGACATAATTGCAGGAATAGGTACAGGAGAAACAAACTCAACAGGAGGAGAGGAAACAAATTCGGTTGAAACTAACTCAGTAGAAGACACAAATACAGTAGAAACCAATACAATAGAGCCAGAACCAGAGCCAATACCAGAAGGAACAATAACAATAGGAGAGGCACAATGGCAAGAAGATGGAACAGCAAATGTTTCAATAACTTCAAGTGAAAGTAAATATATAATACAATATCAAATAAATGGAACAGATGAAGGAAACTGGAAAACTGTGACAGGTGGAGTAGTAACAGGAGTGAACCATGGAGACACAGTATATGCAAGGCTAACAGATGGAGAGCAATACAGTGAGATACAAAACAAGAAAATAGAAGACACAACAGCCCCAGAAAAAGCAAATATAGAAGTAACACCAGAAAGTGTATTAATAGGAGAAAGTATAACAGCAAAAGTAACACATATAGATAGAGAAAGTGGAGTAAATATCAGTCAAAGTAAATGGTTACTAACACAAAGCGCAGAAGAAGTAGGAACAGGTTTAGATGTAATTTCACAATATACAGGAAGCTTTACTACAAACCCAGAAACAATAACACTAAACAGCAGTGCAACAGGAACATACTATCTACATGCATTAACTGTGGATAATGCAGGAAACAAAACAGAAACAGTATCAAGTGCAATAACAATAAGTGCAATATCAGGAACAGTAAGCCAAAAAGGTAGCACAACATGGAGAGATGGAAAAGCAAGCATAGAACTAGAGACAGCAGACGACCAATTTGAAATAGAATACAAAGTAAATGAGGGCGGTTGGACAAAATATGATGGAGCAATCACAGGATTAAACCATGGAGATAAAATAACGGCAAGGCTAACCAATGAAACAACAACAGGTCCAGAGAATACATTCACAATAGAAGATAAAAAGGCGCCAGTAGTAACAGTAACAGCAGGAGGAAGTACAACAAATAGTATAACAGTAAGAGTAACAGCAGAGGATAAGGAAAGTGGAATGAAAGGAAACTCAACATACACATACCAAATAAAGCAAAGTAACCAAGGAGAAGAAAAGTACCAAACACCAAGTGATGCAAACAATATAACAAGTAATAGCTATACATTTAAAAACTTAACACAAGGAACAAGTTATGATGTAAAAGTAGAGGTAAATGGAGATGTTGCAGGAAATACAGGAATAGGAACTCTAGCAAATCAAAATACAGGAACAGTACCAGGAGGAGAAGGAGGAATAGAGCAAGGAGCAATAACATTTGGAACTGCAACATGGCAAGACGGAAAAGCAAGTGTAACAATTGCTACAAATACAGGTTTGCAGATACAGTACCAAAAGAATGCAACTGAAACAAACAGTTGGACAAATATAGAGAATAACGGAACAGTAGCGAACCTAAAACATGGAGATACAATATATGCAAGACTAACAGACGGAACAAACTATGGAGAATATGCAAGTATAAATATAATTGACAATGAAGTGCCAGAAAAGGCAACAATAGAGTTAAATACAACAAATATATTAATAGGAGAGAATATAACAGCAAAAGTAACACACAAAGATATAAAAAGTGGAGTAGATATAGGAAAAAGTGGATGGATAATGAATACAAGTTCATCAGCAATGGGAACAGAGGACACAGCAGCCTATACGGGAAAGTTTACAACCAATCCAGAGACAATAACCTTAAATAGTAATGCAGAAGGAACATACTATTTGCATGTTCTAACAACAGACGTAGCAGGAAATAAAACAGAGACAGTATCAAATGGAATAACAATAAGCAGAATAACAGGAACAGTAACACAAGAAGGAGAAATAACATGGAGTGGAGGAACAGCAACATTAAAGCTAGCAACAACAGAAAGCCAATACAAAATTGTATATAAGGTAAATGGAGAAGGAAGTTGGCAAGAATATAATGGAACAAGTATAACAGGATTAAATCATGGAGATAAAGTAAAAGCATGTTTAACAAATGAAGGACAAACAACATATGGACCAGAAGTAAACATCACAATAGAAGACACAATAGCACCAGTAGTGACAGTAACAGCACAAGGGTCTCCTACAACAAATAGTATAACAGTAACAGCCCAAGCAGTAGATAATGAAACTGGAATGGTAACAAGTCCAAAATACACATACTACATTAAAAAGAGTGCAGAAGGAGACGAAAGTTACAAAGCGCCAAGTGGAGCAGAAAATATATCAAATGCGCAATACACATTTACAGGACTAACACAAGGAACAAAATATGATATAAAAGTAGAGGTAAATGGAGATAAAGCAGGAAATACAGGAATAGGAACATTAACAAATCAAACAACAGCAACAGTACCAGGAGCAGGAGAAGGGCTAGAAACAGGAAATATAACAGCAAGCCCAGCAGTATGGAGTAGTGGAAAAGCAAGTATAACATTAACAACGACAACAAGTTTCCAAATAGAGTATCAAGTAGGAGGTATATCAGGAAGTTGGACAAAAGGAAATAGCCCAGTAACAGTAGGCAACTTAAATCATGGAGATACAGTATATGCAAGATTAACAGATGGAACGAATGTGGGAAATAGTGCAAGCATAACAATACTAGATAAGAAAGCACCAACAGTAGAATTAGTGGTTGATGAAGTGACAGCAGAAAGCATAACAGTAAGTGTATCAGCAAGTGATGGAGAGAGTGGATTAGCAGACACGAATACGTATAAATACTACTTAAATGATAGTCTAAAGAGTACAACATC